>NZ_CAXTHO010000026.1:0-26758 GCF_964244015.1 uncultured Amnibacterium sp.
GCGGGCGCATAGCATCGGCGTCGTGCTGGGCGGCATGTTCGGGCGGGTCAGAAGGTCCGTTGCGGGGCGCCGTCGGGCCGGGGAGCACCACATCCTCGGGCTGGGGCGCACCGAGGCCCCGCCAGCGCTCGTGCACCTCCCGCGTCATCCCGCGCAGCTGCTGCGGACCGACGCATGGCTGCCGATCGCGCAGCTCGCCGACCAGCGCATCCGGGCGCACCGGAACGAGCGGCTCTCGGTCGGGGAGATGGTCGAGACCGTCGCCCACGAGGTCGGCGACGTCGTCGCCGGGCAGTCGCTCGAGTCGTCGTTCGTCGCGTGGCGGACCTGGGCCGCGGTGACCGAGACGCCGTGGCCGGCCGGCTTCCACGAGCTGCTGATCGGTGCGAACACCTCGGAGGCGGACGAGGTGGAGGTCGCGCTGCACGTGCAGTCGGACCTGGCCGAGCTGCTGCCGCAGGTCGTCGCGGCCCGGCTCAGCGAGAACGGCGCCTGACCCCGCACGCCGCCTCCGGGCGGCGGCGCGCCTGACCGCGCGGCCCCGGGCGCCGCCTGCGCGGCCATCAGCCCGTCATGCGGGATTCGCCCGCCCGCCCGTGTCGCGACATCGCGCGGGAGGGAGGGCGACCCCGACCGTTCACAGCGCCGCCACCGGCGACGAACACGCTGCCCCCGGTCGGCGGTCACCTGCCGGCGACCGGGGAGGCGACGCATGCGCGAGCGGACGAACGGGTCGATCGGCGCGATCACGAGGAGGACGGCGCTCGCGCTCGGAGCGACCGCCGGCACGGTCCTGGCGATGGGCGGGGAGGCGTTCGCGGCGACCCCGATCGCCGACGCGCCCGCTCCCGGCGTGACCACCCTGCTGCGCACCGTCGTCCGCGGCGCGCCCGACGCGCACGGGTGGCGACGGAACGTCGCCCGCGCCGGCGAGACCCATCTGGTCCGCGATGACCTCGTGCACGTCTCCGCCTCCAGGGCGAAGCGCCGCACATCGGTCGCCGCGTTCATCCACCTCACCGACATCCACGTGCAGGACGCCCAGTCGCCCGGCCGCTTCGAGTTCCTCGACCGCTACCGCGGCGGGCCGAGCGGCCCGGTGTTCGGTGGCTCCTACCGTCCGTACGACCTGCTGGCCACGCAGGTCGCCGAGAGCATGGTCCGGGCCGTGAACGAGCTGCGCACGGCGCCGGTGACCGGGCTCCCTCCCGCGTTCGCGATCAGCACCGGTGACGCGGCCGACAGCTGCCAGTACAACGAGCTGCGGTGGTCGATCGACCTGCTCGACGGCGGCACCGTCGTGCCCGACAGCGGCCGACCCGGCGTGTACGAGGGTGTCGGGAGCACCGCCATCGGGCGGCTGGATCCCACCTACTGGCACCCGGAGGGCGGGACGCGCGACAGCTACATCCGGCGCTTCGGATTCCCGCGCGTGCACGGCCTGCAAGCCGCGGCGACGCGATCGTTCGCGGCGACCGGCCTGACCGTGCCCTGGTTCACCGCCCACGGCAACCACGACGGTCTGCTGCGGGGCGGGATGTCCATCACCCATCCGCTCGCGGAGCTCGTCGTCGGCGACCGGAAGCCGATCGGGCTCCCGAAGGGCCTCGACCCGCAGGCATTCGTCGACGCGCTGATGGGTGGCGACACGACGGTGCTCGACCGGCTCGTGAAGCACGACGTCACCGCCGACGGGAGCCGGCGGCTGCTCACCAGGAAGGAGGTCGTCGCGGAGCACTTCAGCACCACCGGCACCCCCGTCGGGCACGGCCTCACCGCCGACAACCTCCGTGACGGCACCGCCTACTACGTCGCCGACGCGCCGACCGCGCCCGGTGGCTCCGGCCGCCCGCTGCGCCTCGTCGTGATCGACACGGTCAACGAGCACGGCGACGGCAACGGGTCGCTCGACCTCGAGCAGTTCTCCTGGCTGCGGCGCGTCCTCGCCGAGGAGCCCGACCGGGCGACCGTGATCTGCAGCCATCACACCTCCGAGACCATGGACAACCTGCTGGGCGGTCAGCGTCGTGCCCCCGAGCCGCGCGTGCTGGGCCCGCTGCTCGTCCGGCTGCTGCTCGCCCACCCGCAGGTCGTGCTGTGGCTGAACGGGCACGTGCACCGCAACGTCATCACGCCGCATCGCGCGCAGGGACGCTCGGGCGGGTTCTGGGAGGTCACGACCGCGAGCCACATCGACTGGCCGCAGCAGGCCAGGAGCATCGAGCTCGCGGACAACCAGGACGGCACCCTCTCGATCTTCACCACGCTGATCGACTCGGCTGCGGCGGCTGGGTGGGACGGGGGGCTCGATTCCCCGCTCGAGCTCGCGTCGTTGTCGCGGGACCTCGCCGCGAACGATCCCGACCGCTGGGACCGTCCGAGGGCCAGCGCGCTGCGGTACCGAGGCGCTCGCACGGACCGCAACACCGAACTGGTGCTGCCGGTACCCACCGGCGTCCTGCTCTGAGCGCGGCTTCGCTAGCGTCGAAGCATGCGGAGGTCGTCGGGAGGGAGAGCCGGCGCGGGGGCCGGGGAGCGCGTGCTGATCCTGTCCGCGGGCGTGGGGTCCGGGCACAACACCGCCGCGGCGGCGCTCGAAGCGGCGTGCGCGGGGCGTGACGACGTCGCCGAGGTGCAGGTGCTCGACGTGCTGCAGGTCAGCAGCCTGCTGTACCGCGAGCTGCTCGGGAAGGGCTACTTCGTCCTCGTGGAGGGGGTCCCGTGGCTCGTGGACTGGGGCTACGACGTCAGCGACCAGCCCTTCCGCCGCCGCGGCCCGCTGGACCCGTGGACCCGCGCCAACGCGCTCCCCGCGGTGAGCGCGATCAAGCGGTTCCGCCCGACCGCGATCATCTGCACCCATTTCCTGCCGGCGCAGCTCGTCGCCTCCCTCCTGCTGCGCGGAGTCGTCGACGCCAGGACCGGGGTCGTCACCACGGACTACGACTTCCAGGGGCTCTGGCTGACGAGCGCCTTCCACGCGATGGTCGTGGCGCGGGAGGAGGGCCGCGCGCAGCTGACGGCGCTCGGCCTGCCGGCGGACCGCGTGGCCGCCGCGGGCATCCCGATCGCCGCCGGGCCCGCCGACGCACCGGTCCGGGAGACGGGCCGGCCGCCGATGCTGCTGATCTCCGCCGGGGCAGCAGGCGGCGACTACGCCCTGGCGGTCGTGCGGCAGACGTTGCACATGCGCTCGGCGTTCACGGCGACGATCGTCTGCGGCCGCAACGACGCGCTGCGGCGCCGCATCGAGCAGCTCGTCGCCCCGGCGGGCGACCGCTACCGGGTGCTCGGCTTCACGTCGGAGATGTCGCAGCTGCTGCGGCGTGCGGACCTGTTCATCGGGAAGCCGGGCGGGCTGTCCGCGTCGGAGTGCATGGCGGCGGGCCTGCCGATGGTGCTCGTGAACCCGATCCCGGGGCAGGAGGTGCGCAACGGCGACTACTTGATGGAGCAGGGGGCGGCGGTGCGCTGCAACAGCACCGCGACCATCGGCTGGAAGATCGACTCGGTGCTCGGCGAGCCGGGGCGGCTGCAGCGGATGCAGACCGCGGCGGCGCGGACCGGCCGGCCCCGCGCCGCGTCGGAGGCGCTGGCCCAGGTGCTCGACGGGCCGGCGCGCCCGCTGATCGTCACCCGTGCGGCGCAGCGCACGATCCTGGACGCGAGCGAGCGCCGGATCGTCGCGAGCGACCTGACCGGGCCCACCTCCCTGGTCCGCCTCGTGGACGACCGGGTCGGCAGCACGGTCGCGCTGCTGCGAGCGGAGCAGCTCGACGACCTGGAGGCCAGGCACGCCGGTACGGGCGAGCACCTCGTGCTGCGCCGCTCCCAGGCCGCGCTGCCGTTCGGCTGGGAGGTCAGGCGGCTGCTCCGCGGCGTGCTGCTGGACGACGAGGAGCTGCCCGTCCGCGTCGAGGCGCTCCCCGGGACGCCCTGGGCCTGACCTGGGTCACTAACGGGGCCCTCCGCTGCTGATCCAACGGTGCGCACCGTCTGCTTTGCAGCGGCGGGCCCCGTCAGCCGGAGGAGGAGGAGGAGCGGAGCGGGCGGGCGTCGGCCCAGTCGGCGGGGCTGTGCTGGACCGCCTGCAGCGCCCAGTCGCCCGGGCGGGTCGACCAGCGGCGCGTCGCCGGATCACGCTGCAGCGTCGGGCCGGCGTCCAGCGCCACCTGCACGGTCGCCTTCTCGTGCGGCTGCAGGGACACCCGTGCGAACCCGAGCAGCTGCGCGACCGGCCTCCGGAGGGAGATGTCGGCGGCGTACACCTGCACGACGGTCGATCCCGCGCGGTCGCCCGTGTTCGCCACGACCACGTCGGCGGCCCCGCCGTCGTCGCCGAACCGGTGACCGACGAGGCGGTGCTCGATCGTCGTGTAGCCCAGCCCGAACCCGAACGGGAACGCCGGCGCGTGGCCCTCGGCGTCGAGCCGCCGCTGCCCCCACCGGTCGTCGTAGACGACCGCCTTCGCCGTGCGGTCGAACGGCGGCAGGTGCGCCACGTCCGTGGGCACGACGAAGGGCAGCCGCCCGCCCGGCTCCGCCTGCCCGGTCAGCACGTCCGCGAGCGCCCTGCCCCCCTCCATGCCGCCGTACCAGGCGATGAGGAGTGCCGGCACCTGCCGGCGCCAGGCCTCCGTCAGGATCGCGCTGCCGCCGATCAGCACGACGACGGTCCGCGGGTTCGCCGCGGCGACGGCGTGGACGAGGCTGACGTCGGCCGGGTCCAGATCGAGCGAGCCGCGGTCCCCGCCCCGGACGAAGCGCGACGAGAGGCGCGCGACGCCCGTGAGCACGGTCCGGAGGGGGCCCGAGCGGAACGCGCGGCTGATCGCGCCGACGTCGACGCTGCCGGTGACGACCGACTCGCCCTCGTCGTGCTGGTCGAGGCCGACGACGACGACCGCGGTGTCCGCCGCCCGCGCCGCATCGGCCGCAGCGCGGAGGTCGCGCCCGCCGACGGCGTCGATCCGAGCCCCGGGCAGCGCCTCCCGCAGGCCCTGCAGCGGCGACACCGTGGAGGGGGGCCGGACCCGTGACGACCCGTGATCGCCGAGGTTCGCCCGCTGCGCCAGCGCGCCGACCACCGCGATCCGCCGGACGGCCGCGCCGAGCGGCAGCACGGGCGCCCCGTCGACGGGCTCGTTCTGCAGCAGCACGATCGACGCCGCGGCGACCTCTCTAGCGAGCGCGCGGTGCGCGGAGGACGCGGCGACCGCAGCGCTCGGCTGCGCCGTCCCGACGGCGGCGGCGTGCAGCAGGCAGGTGCGGAGGATGCGGCGCGCCGACCGCAGCACCGTCGCGCGGGACACGGCGCCGCGCGCCAGTGCGGCGGGCAGCTCGCGGGCGCGCCGCAACCGCAGCGGCATCTCCACGTCGAGGCCCGCCTCCAGCCCGGCGACCGCGTCGTGGGTGCCGAACACCCAGTCGCTCGTCACGAACCCGGTGAAGCCCCACTCGTCCCGCAGCACGCCGGTCAGCAGCGGCCGGTTGACGTCCATGTACTCGCCGCGGACCTGGTTGTATGCGCTCATCACGGAGTCCGCGCCGGCGTCGACGACGGCCTTGAAGTGCGGCAGGTACACCTCGTGCAGCGCGTGCTCGTCGACCGACACGTCGACCTCGAAGCGCGCGTCCTCCATCGAGTTCAGGGCGAAGTGCTTCACGCAGGCCATCACGTGCGTCCGCACGCCGCGGGTCATCGCGGACCCCATCCGTCCCGTCAGCACGGGGTCCTCGCCGTAGCACTCCTGCGCGCGTCCCCAGGCGGGGTGCCGCAGGAGGTTGACGCAGATCGATGCGGAGTAGTTCGCGCCCCGCGCCCGGGTCTCGGCGCCGATCGCCTCCCCGACGCGCTCCTCCAGCTCCGGGTCCCAGGTGGCGGCCCGCGCCATCGTCACGGGGAAGGCGGTGGAGGCGCCGATCACGACACCGCGCGCGCCGTCGCTGAACCGGATGCCGGGGATGCCGAGGCGCGGGATCGCGCCGGCCACGAACGGGCGCTTGCCGAGCAGCACGGGGATCAGGGGGAGCAGCCGCCGCGGGGAGTCGCCGTCGAGCAGCCCGAGCAGCTCGTCGTCGGTCATGAGCGCGATCAGCCGGTCGGCGGCCTCATCGGCATCGACGGCCCCGGCGCGGACGGCCCGGACCGATTCGTCCCAGTCCGCTCCGGTCGCCCGGGGAGTGCCACCGGTGCTCGCGACGTCCGACCCCATACGTGAATTCTCTCTACTGCGGATGTCTCCGAGGCGGCCCCGCGGGCATCGGCGCGCAGATGTTCGGACGTCTCGTCACCTCACCCAGGAACAGTTCGCGTTCCGAACGCGATCAGGAGATCCCGCGATTCGACACCGACGCGGCGACGATCGCGGATCGGATCCGCGACAGCCTCGAGCGAGGCGACCGGCATGGGGCGCTGCGGCATCCGATCCAACTCGACGCCGCGACCGACCACGGTGGTACCGTGGGCGGATGCTTCGCGGCGCGCTGCTCCTCCTTCCGTGCCGCGACGAGGTCTGAACCCACCGGCTCCCTCGTCGCGGAGGCTCCTGCACGCCGGGACACCAGCACGCGACCACCTCGGAGAACCCGCATGACCGAAACAGCCCCCGCCCCGCAGGTACCGAACCGCGCAGGCGCCAGGACCCTCGCCGAGAAGGTGTGGGCCGACCACCTCGTGAAGCGAGGTGAGGACGGCGCACCCGACCTCATCTACATCGACCTGCACCTCATCCACGAGGTCACCAGCCCGCAGGCGTTCGACGGCCTCCGCGCCGAGGGCCGCCAGGTCCGCCGCCCCGATCTCACGATCGCCACGGAGGACCACAACACCCCGACGGTCGACATCGGCAAGCCCATCGCGGATATCACCAGCCGCACGCAGATCGAGACGCTGCGCCGCAACGCGAAGGAGTTCGGCGTCCGCCTGCACTCCCTCGGCGACGCCGAGCAGGGGATCGTGCACGTCGTCGGCCCGCAGCTGGGCCTGACCATGCCGGGCATCACGGTCGTCTGCGGCGACTCCCACACCTCCACGCACGGCGCCTTCGGCGCGATGGCGTTCGGCATCGGCACGAGCGAGGTCGAGCACGTGCTGGCCACGCAGACCCTGCCGTTGAAGCCGTTCAGGACGATGGCGATCACGGTCGAGGGCACGCTGAAGCCCGGCGTCACGGCGAAGGACATCATCCTGGCCGTGATCGCGAAGATCGGCACGAACGGCGGCCAGGGCTACGTGCTCGAGTACCGCGGCAGCGCCATCCGCGCCCTCTCCATGGAGGGGCGGATGACGATCTGCAACATGTCGATCGAGGCCGGAGCGCGCGCCGGCATGGTCGCGCCCGACCAAGCGACGTTCGACTACCTGCAGGGGCGCCCGCACGCGCCGACGGGCGCCGACTGGGACGCCGCGGTCGAGTACTGGTCCACCCTGCCCTCCGACGACGACGCCGTGTTCGACGCCGAGGTGTTCCTCGACGCCGACGAGCTCGAGCCGTTCGTCACCTGGGGCACGAACCCCGGCCAGGGCACGACGCTCGCGGGCTCGGTGCCGGACCCGGCGGCGATCGCGGACCCGCAGCAGCGCGACTCCGCCGAGCGCGCGCTCGAGTACATGGATCTGGCGCCCGGCACCAGGCTGAAGGACATCCGGGTCGACGCCGTCTTCATGGGCTCCTGCACGAACAGCCGCATCGAGGACCTGCGGGCGTTCGCCTCCATCGTCCGGGGCCGCACGAAGGCCGAGGGCGTCCGCGTCATGGTCGTGCCGGGCTCGGCCCGCGTGCGGCTGGAGGCGGAGGCGGAGGGCCTGGACCAGGTGTTCCTCGACTTCGGCGCGGAGTGGCGATTCGCCGGCTGCTCGATGTGCCTCGGCATGAACCCCGACCAGCTCGCTCCCGGCGAGCGATGCGCCTCCACCTCGAACCGCAACTTCGAGGGCAGGCAGGGCAAGGGCGGCCGCACCCACCTGGTGTCGCCGCTCGTCGCCGCAGCGACCGCGATCCGCGGCACGCTGTCGTCCCCCTCCGACGTCGAGGAAGGGGTGCTGGTCTGATGGACGCCTTCACCACCCACACCGGCATCGCTGTGCCGCTGAACCGCGCGGCGGTCGACACCGACCAGATCATCCCGGCCGTGTACCTGAAGCGGGTGACGAAGACGGGCTTCGAGGACGCCCTGTTCGCGCATCTGCGGCAGGACCCGACGTTCGTGCTGAACGACCCCGCCTTCGCGCACGGGTCGATCCTGTTCGCCGGGCCCGACTTCGGCACCGGCTCGAGCCGGGAGCACGCTGTCTGGGCGCTGCGCGACTTCGGCTTCCGGGCCGTCTTCTCGTCCCGCTTCGGCGACATCTTCCGCGGGAACGCCGGCAAGCAGGGTCTGCTCACCGGTGTGCTGCCGGAGGAGGCGATCTCGACATGCCTGGCCGCGATCGAAGCGGATCCCGGGGTCGCGGCTACCGTCGACCTCCTGGCGGAGACCGTCACCCTCTCGGGGGTCACGCACCCGTTCGAGATCGATGCCTACACGCGCTGGCGCCTCCTGGAGGGCCTCGACGACATCGGCCTGACCCTGCGCGACGAGTCGCGCATCACCCAGTTCGAGCAGGGCCGTGCAGCGTGGCGGCCTCGGACCCTTCCAGTGAGGGAATCGTGAGCACAGCCTTCAGTGCAGCACCCAACACCGCCCAGATCGCGGTCACGACCGACGCGGCGCGCGCGGGGGCGAGCGTCGGCCTGACCTTCGACCGCCTGACCATCGAGGGCGGCAAGCCGCTCAGGGGCACGGTGGACGTGCGGGGCGCGAAGAACCTGGTCACCAAGGCGATGGTCGCCTCCCTGCTGTCGGAGGACGTCAGCGTGCTGCGCGACGTGCCGGACCTCAGCGACGTGCGGGTCGTGCGCGGCCTGCTGCAGATCCACGGCGTCTCGGTGGAGGCGGGCCTGCAGCCGGGCGAGCTGCTGCTCGACACCAGGAACGTGCGACGGGCCCACGTCAGCGAGATCGACGCGCACGCCGGGTCCAGCCGCATCCCGATCCTGTTCTGCGGCCCGCTGCTGCACCAGCTCGGCGAGGCGTTCATCCCCGACCTCGGCGGCTGCCGCATCGGCGACCGCCCGATCGACTTCCACCTCGACGCGCTCCGGAAGTTCGGCGCGATCGTCGACAAGCTGCCCGCGGGCATCCGGCTGTCGGCACCGAACGGCCTGCACGGGGCGTACATACACCTGCCGTACCCGAGCGTCGGGGCCACCGAGCAGGTGCTGCTGACGGCGGTGCGCGCCCGGGGCACGACCGAGCTGCGGAACGCCGCGATCGAGCCCGAGATCATGGACCTCATCGCGATCCTGCAGAAGATGGGCGCGATCATCTCGGTTGAGCCGAACCGGGTCATCCTCATCGAGGGCGTGACCGAGCTCAAGGGCTACGCGCACCGCGCGATCTTCGACCGCAACGAGGCCGCGTCCTGGGCCTCCGCAGCGCTCGCGACCCGCGGCGACGTGTTCGTCAAGGGTGCGGTGCAGGAGCACATGATGACCTTCCTCAACGTGTTCAGGAAGGTCGGCGGCGCCTTCGACGTGCTGGAGGACGGCATCCGCTTCTACCACCCGGGCGGGTCCCTGAAGCCGGTCGTCATCGAGACGGACGTGCACCCCGGGTTCATGACCGACTGGCAGCAGCCGCTGATCGTGGCGCTGACGCAGGCGGACGGCGTCTCCACCATCCACGAGACCGTCTACGAGAACCGCTTCGGCTTCACCAGCGCCCTGCAGAAGATGGGCGCGGACATCCGCGTGCACCCGCGCGGCTTCGCGGCGCCTGCTCGGCGGGTGCCGCGCCGCGAGCTCGAGCAGGCGGCCGTCATCACCGGACCGACGCCGCTGCACGGCGCCGACATCGAGGTGCCGGACCTGCGCGGCGGGTTCTCGCACCTGATCGCCGCGCTGACCGCCGAGGGCACGAGCACCGTCCGCAACGTGGGGATCATCAGCCGCGGCTACGAGAGCTTCGGCGAGAAGCTGAAGGGCCTGGGGGCCCGCTTCACCGTCGACAGCTGATGGCCGGAGGCGCGAAGCCCCTGGTCGGCCGGCCCTTCGCCGAGAAGCGTCGGCCGTCGGTGTGGTGGTTGATCGCCGGACCCGCGGCCCCCGCGGCGCGCGTGCTGGCGAGGACCCGGATCCGGAACGCCGAGAAGCTGCCCGCGACCGGGGCGTACATCCTCACGCCGAACCACATGTCCAACATCGACCCGGTGGTCGTGGGGGAGGCGGTGTGGCGCGTCGGGCGCGCGCCGCGGTTCCTCGCGAAGGCGTCGATCTTCCGCGTACCGGTGGTCGGTGCGCTCATGCGCGCGATGGGGCAGATCCCGGTCGAGCGAGGCGGCGCATCCCGCGGGGCGATCCCGCTCTCGTCGGCGAAGCGGCTCGTCGATCAGGGGCAGGGCGTCATCGTCTACCCGGAGGGGTCCCTCACGCGCGATCCCGATCTCTGGCCGATGCGCGGCAAGACCGGCGCGGCGCGGCTGGCCCTGCAGCTCGGGGTGCCCGTGATCCCTGTCGCGCACTGGGGCGCGCAGGTCCTCATGCCGGTGAACACGACGAAGCTGCGCCTCCGCCCCCGTGCGCACGTCGAGCTGATGTTCGGCGACCCCGTCGACCTGTCCGACCTCGGCCGCATCGCCGACAGGGCGGCGCTCGCCACCGCGACCGACCGCATCATGGCCGCGATCACGGGCCTGCTGGAGGAGCTGCGCGGCGAGACCGCGCCCACCGAGCGCTGGAACCCGACCGAGCACGGCCAGACCGAGATCGGCACCTTCTGATGCGCACTCGCACTGTTCATCTTTCAGGAGTTTTGGCGGAGCCAAAACTCCTGAAAGATGAACAGTGCTCGGTGGTCGCGTGAGGGTCGCGGTACTCGGCGCGGGCAGCTGGGGCACGGTGTTCGCGAAGGTGCTCGCCGACTCGGGCAACGACGTCGAGCTCTGGGCCCGACGGGATTCGGTCGCGCGGGCGATCGAGCACCGCCGTCGCAACGACGACTACCTACCCGGGATCGCCCTCCCGGACGAGATCGAGGCCACGAGCAGCCTGCCGCGCGCGCTTCGCGGCGCCGAGATCGTGTTCCTGTCGGTACCGAGCCAGTCCCTGCGCGGCCTCCTCCGGGACGTGGGTCCCGTGCTGCCGCCCGGAGCGATCGTCGTGAGTCTCATGAAGGGCGTGGAGGACGGCACCGGCCTCAGGATGAGCGCGGTGATCCGCGAGGTGCTCGCGCTGCCGGACGACCGGGTCGCGGTCGTGTCCGGCCCGAACCTCGCGCTCGAGATCGCGCGGGAGGAGCCGACCGCTGCTGTCATCGCCTCCTCGGACGTCGACACCGCGATGCGGGTCGCCGCCGTCTGCGCGAACCGCTACTTCGGCACCTTCGTGAACTCCGACGTGATCGGCACCGAGTTCGGCGGCGTCCTGAAGAACCTGATCGCGCTCGCGGTCGGCATCGTGGTGGGCGTCGGCTACGGCGACAACACGAAGGCGTCGATCCTCACCCGGGGACTGGCGGAGATGAGCGCGTTCGCCGCCGCGTTCGGCGCCCAGCCCGACACGCTCGCAGGTCTCGCGGGCATGGGCGACCTGATCGCGACGAGCGAGTCGCCGCGCTCCCGCAACAACCGCGCCGGCCGCCTCCTGGGGCAGGGCTACACGAAGGACGACGTGCTGCGCACGATGGACCAGGTCGCGGAGGGGCTCGCCTCCCTCGAGCCGGTGCTCGCGCTCGCCGCCGAGAAGGGCATCGAGATGCCGATCTGCACCCAGGTGTCGCGGGTCATCGCCGGCACCCTGCACCCCCGCGACATCGCCCCGCACGTGACCGCGGGCCCCGTCCCCGTCGGCGAGTAGCCCGGTAGCCTCGAACCCGTGGCGGAGAAGACGCGCGTGGCGCTCGTGTTCGGCGGCAGGTCGAGCGAGCACAGCATCTCCTGCGCGACTGCCGGAGGCGTGCTCGGCGCGATCGACCGCGAGCGGTACGAGGTCGTCCCCGTCGGTGTCACCCGCGAGGGCGCGTTCGTGCTCGAGCGCGACGACCCGGCCGCGTACGCGCTGGACCCGGAGGACTTGCCGGAAGTCCGCGACGACGGCTCCCGCGTGCTCTGGCCCGACTCGACGACGCATCACGAGCTGACCGTCCGTCGCCCCGACGGGACCACCGACTCGCTCGGCCGCATCGACGTCGCCTTCCCGATCCTGCACGGGCCGTGGGGCGAGGACGGCACGATCCAGGGGCTGTTCGAGCTGATCGGCCTGCCCTACGTCGGCAACGGCGTGCTCGCCTCCGCCATGGGCATGGACAAGCACTTCACGAAGACGGTGCTGCAGGCCGCCGGGGTGCTCGTCGCGCCCTGGATCACGCTGCAGCGGGCCGACCTGACCGGCGATCCGACGTTCCTCCGCCGTCGCGTCGCCGCGCTCGGCTACCCCGTGTTCGTGAAGCCGGCTCGGGCCGGATCCTCCGTCGGCGTCTCGAAGGTGGAGGACCCGGAGGGACTCGACCGCGCCCTCGAGGTCGCGTTCCAGGAGGACTCCCGCGTGCTCGTCGAGCGCGGCGTCGTCGGCCGCGAGCTCGAGATCGGCGTCCTCGGCAGCCGCACCGGCGGGGCGGCGCGGACCTCCGCGGTCGGCGAGATCCTCGTCACCGGCCGCGAGTTCTACGACTTCGAGGCGAAATACCTCGATGCCCCTGGCGTCGACCTCGTCTGCCCGGCGACGCTCGGCGACGGCGAGCAGCTGGACCTCGAGCGGACGGCGCAGCGCGCGTTCGAGGCGATCGACGGCCGCGGCCTCGCCCGCGTCGACCTGTTCCTGACGGAGGAGGGCTTCGTCGTCAACGAGATCAACACGATGCCGGGCTTCACGCCGGTCTCGATGTTCCCGCGGTGCTGGCAGGAGTCCGGCCTGTCCTACCCGGACCTGATCGCGGAGCTGGTCGAGCTCGCCCGATGAGGTGGGCGCCCCTCCTGCCCGCCGCGATCGCCGCCGCGCTGCTGCTCGCCGGCTGCACCCCCACCGTGTCCCTGAATCCCGCACCGGAGGCGACGAGCGTCGGCTGCGCGGGCGTGGTCGTGCGGTTGCCCGATCGCGTCGCCGGCGCTGCACGACGGACGACCGACGCGCAGGGCACCGCCGCATGGGGGACGCCCGCGAGCGTCACGCTCCGCTGCGGGGTCGCCGTCCCGGTGACCACCGACTGCACGACGATCGACGGCGTCGACTGGCTGACGCAGTACAGGTCGATCGACGACAGGGACTGGCTCGTCTACACGACCTACGGGCGCAGCCCCGCGACCCAGCTGCTCGTCGACCGTGACGGGGTGATCGCCGACACGGTCCTGACCGCCCTGTCCGACCCGATCGCGGCGGCGACGAGCAGCACCGGTGTGCGGTGCCCCTCGGGCTCGGAGGCCTCATGACCGACGATCTCGCGAGCGTCGGGGAGCGCGCGGCGCTGGCCCGGATCATCCCGCGCCTCCGCACGCGGCGCAGGTCGCCCGACGGCGTGATCCTGGGCCCCGGCGACGACGCGGCGATCCTCGCGGCACCCGACGGCCGGGTGCTGCTCAGCACCGACGCGATGGTGGAGGGGCCCGACTTCCGCCGTGCCTGGTCCTCGTTCTGGAACATCGGCTACAAGGCGATCGCGACGAACCTCGCCGACATCGCGGCGATGGGCGGGCGGCCGACCGGCCTGCTCGTCGCGCTCGCGGCGCCGGGGGACACCCTCGTCACCGACCTCGAAGAGCTCGCCGGCGGCATGGCGGACGCCTGCGGCCGGCTGACCCGTGGGAGGGGCCTCCCGGTGGTCGAGGTCGTCGGCGGCGACCTCACCCGCTCGCCCGTCCTCTCCGTCTCCGTCACCGTCGTCGGCTCGCTCGACGGACGGGAGGCGGTGCTCCGGTCCGGTGCCCGGCCGGGCGACGCCATCGGGTACTGCGGCCTCCTCGGCCATGCGAGCGCGGCCCTGCGCCTCCTGTTCGCGACGGGTGAGGACGACGCCGCCGCGATCGAGGACCTGTTCACCCGCAAGCACGCCCTGCTGATGACGCAGGTCGCACCGACGCCGCCGACCTCGGCGGGGATCGTGGCGGCGGAGGCGGGCGCGACGGCGATGCTCGACGTCTCGGACGGGCTGCTGCTCGACGCGATGCGCATCGCGGAGGCCAGCGGCGTGATCCTCGACCTGGACCGCTCGGTCCTCGACGGGTACGTGGACGATCTGCTCGACGCATCGCAGGGGAAGCGGGTGGCGGTGCCGCCGCCGAGGCGGGAGGAGGCGCTCGCGCTCGTGCTCGGCGGCGGCGAGGACCACGGCCTGCTCGCCTGCTTCCCCGGCGAGCCGCCGCAGGGTTTCCGCAGGCTCGGCACGGTCCGCCAGGGCGCGCCAGCGGTGATGATCGACAGCGAGCGCGCCGACCCGACCGGCTGGGACTCCTTCGCCCCCTCCTGACCCCGCCCGCAGCGCGGACTTGCCACTGGATGCCCTCCGCGCGGCGTGTCGAGGGCATCCAGTGGCAAGTCCGCGCTGCGCTCAGGCGGGAGCGAGGAGGTGGACCGCGGTGTCGCCGTAGGTGCGGGTGCGCTCCAGGAGGAGGGTCGGCGGCAGCGGCGGCGCGGGGGCGCGCGAGGAGCGCTCGACCAGGACGACCGCGTCCGCCGTGAGCAGCGGCGCCAGCGCGAGCAGGTCGGCGGCCACGTCGGCGTCCGGGAGGTCGTAGGGCGGGTCGAGGAACGCCAGCCCCACCCCGCCCGAGGCCTGCGCGAGGAACGAGCCCACGGCCTGCTGCACCGCTCGAGCATCGATCGGCCCCGGTGCGGAGCGGCGGAGGCGCGCGATGTTGTCGCGGATCACGCGCACGGCCCGGGGGGCCTTCTCGACCAGGACGACGGAGGCGGCGCCGCGGCTCAGCGCCTCCAGCCCGAACGCGCCCGACCCGGCGTAGAGATCGAGCACCGCCGCTCCCGCGATCGCGTCGCGCGACTCGAGCATCGAGAACAGCGCCTCGCGCGTGCGGTCGCTCGTCGGCCGTGTGCCGTCCGCCGGCACCGCGAGCTGCAGGGAGCCGGCCCACCCGGCGACGATCCTCGGCACCGCCCAAGCCTCCCGCACCTCACCGCGGACCGCGCGCCCCGCTGATCGAGGTGCGAGCGAAGCGAGCCTCGAGATCACTCCGCGGATCCCTGTGGACGCAGGCGTGGGCGCTGTCGGTGCGGGTTCGTACGATGGATCCATGGCAGGGCCGCTCGATCAGCGTCTCGACGGTGTCGTGGGCGAGCGCACCGCGAAGCTCCTCGGCAAGCAGCTCGAGCTGCACACCGTGGGGGACCTGCTCGCGCACTACCCGCGCCGCTACGTGAAGCGCGGCGAGCTGAGCCGGCTCGACGCGCTGCCGCTCGAGACGGACGTGACGATCGTCGCCGAGGTCCTCCGCTCCACCTCCAGATCGCTCCAGGCGCGCCGCGGCTCGATGCAGGAGGTGCTGATCTCCGACGGCACCGGCACCCTCTCCCTCGTCTTCTTCAACCAGCCGTACATCGCCGACGAGAAGGCCCCGAACGCGCTCGTGCCCGGCAGGCGGGGGCTGTTCAGCGGCAAGGTCAAGCTCTACAAGGGCATGCGGCAGCTCGCCCACCCGCAGCACGCGCTCTTCACCGAGGACGGGCAGGCGCCGCCCGACAAGGAGACGGATCCGGAGGGGGCGCGGGCGTGGGAGGAGACGCCGCTGCCCATCTACGCGGCGACGGCTTCGCTGCCGTCGTGGAAGATCGAGAAGGCGGTCGACCTGGCGCTCGCCGGGATCGCGGGGCTCGACGACCCCATGCCCCTCGAGGTGTGCCGCACCGCCCGCCTGATGGGCTTCGAGGCGGCGCTGCGCCGCATCCACCGCCCATCGCACGACGGCGACTGGGTGCAGGCGAAGCGCACCCTCCGCTTCCACGAGGCGTTCCTGCTGCAGACCGTGCTGCTGCAGCGCCGTGCGGTCCGGGCGATGTTCGCGGCGACACCGCGCTCTCCCGCCGCGGGCGGCTTCCTCGCGCGGTTCGACGCGATGCTGCCGTTCGAGCTGACCGCCGACCAGCGCCAGGTCGGCGCCGAGATCGCGGCCGACCTCGCCGGCGACGCGCCGATGCACCGGCTGCTGCAGGGCGAGGTCGCGTCCGGCAAGACCCTCGTCGCCCTGCGCGCGATGCTCGCCGTCGCGGAGTCGGGCGGCCAGTCCGCCCTCCTCGCCCCCACCGAGGTGCTCGCGGCGCAGCACCTCCGGTCCATCGTGCGGGTGCTCGGCCCCGACCTGGCTGCCGAATTGATGCCGACGCTCGTGACCGGGGCCATGTCGATGCCGGAGCGCCGCCGGGCGGCGCTGCGCATCGTCACCGGACAGGCGCAGATCGTGGTCGGCACCCACGCCCTGCTGTCGGAGAGCACCGAGTTCGCCGACCTCGGCCTGGTCGTCGTCGACGAGCAGCACCGGTTCGGCGTCGAGCAGCGCGAGCTGCTGCGGCGCAAGGGCAGCGCCCCGCACACCCTCGTGATGACCGCGACGCCGATCCCGCGCACGGTCGCGATGACCGTCTTCGGCGACCTCGAGACCTCCACGATCCGCACGCTGCCCGCCGGTCGTGCGCCGATCACGACGCACGTGGTCCCGCTCGCGGAGAAGCCGCGGTGGCTGCCGAACGTATGGCGACGGGCGGGGGAGGAGATCGCGCAGGGTCGTCAGGGCTACGTGATCTGCCCCGCCATCGGTGCGACCGAGGACGAGGGCGACCTGCTGCCACCGGATGCGGAGGGTCCCGGGCCCATGGCGACCGTCCCCATGGCGACGGTGACGGCGGTGCTGGCGGACCTCCGCACCCAGCCGGCGCTGGCCGGCGCCCGGATCGAGGCGCTGACCGGACGGATGACCGGCGACGAGAAGGACGCCGTGATGACGGCGTTCGCGGACGGCCGCATCGACCTGCTGGTCGCGACGACGGTGGTCGAGGTCGGCGTCGACGTGGCGAACGCGACGTTCATGATGGTCCTCGACGCGGAGCGGTTCGGCGTCTCGCAGCTGCACCAGCTGCGGGGCCGCGTCGGTCGTGGCGGGCTGCCCGGCCTCTGCCTCCTCGTCACGCACGCGGAGGCGGGCACGCCTGCGCTCGAGCGGGTGACGGCGGTCGCGAGCACCACCGACGGGTTCGCGCTCGCGCAGGCGGACCTCGAGCTGCGCCGCGAGGGCGACGTGCTCGGCGCGAGCCAGTCCGGTGGCCGCTCCCAGCTGAGGCTGCTGCGCGTCACCCGCGACGGCGACATCATCGAGCGGGCCCGCGAGGCCGCCGCGCAGACGCTGCAGGGCGATCCGGCCCTCGACACCCACCCCCTCCTCCGCGCCGCGATCGAGCGCTCCAGCGACGAGGAGTCGCGGGCGTTCCTCGACAAGAACTGAAGCCCCCTCCGTTTTGTAGGAACGCAATTCCTACAAAACGGAGAGTGGGGGAGGATGGTGCGATGCGGATCGCCGTCGTGCCGGGCTCCTTCGACCCGGTCACCCTCGGGCATCTCGACGTCATCGGCCGGGCGACCGCGCTGTTCGACCGGCTGTACGTCGTCGTGACGCACAACCCGGGCAAGTCGGCCCTGCTCGGCCTGGACGAGCGCGTCCGCCTCCTGCGGGCGTCCCTGGCGGACGCGGGCATCGAGGGGGTGCAGGTCGACTCCTGGTCGGAGGGGCTGCTGGTCGACTACTGCCGCCGCGTCGGCGCGGAGGCGATCGTCAAGGGCCTCCGGTCCGCGACCGATGCCGGCTACGAGACCCCGATGGCACTGGTCAACCGGGATCTGACCGGTGTCGAGACGCTGTTCCTCGTCGCGCAGCCCGCCACGAGCCACGTGTCCAGCTCGCTCGTCCGGCAGGTCGCGGCGCTCGGCGGCGACGTCTCGCCCTACGTGCCGCGGGTCGTCGCGCAGGCACTGCAACCGGAGGGGCCCGTCCGTGGCTGAGGTCGTCGCCGTCTGCACGGTCCACCAGCTGCTGCCGGATCGCGGGGTCGGCGTGACCGCGATCGACAAGCGGCCGGTCGGGAAGCCGTTGCGGGTGCGCAAGCTGGGCATCCACGGCGACGTCCAGGCCGATCGCAAGTGGCACGGCGGCGAGGACCAAGCCGTCTACGCCTACGCGCAGGAGGACGCGGACTGGTTCGCCACCGAGTTCGACCGGGCGATCCCGCCCGGCCTGTTCGGCGAGAACCTCCGCACCAGGGGGGTGGACGTCTCCGGCGCGGTGATCGGCGAACGGTGGCGCATCGGCGAGAAGGCGGTGCTGGAGGTGACGAGCCCGCGCATCCCCTGCGGCACGTTCGAGCGCCGGATGGGCGTCAAGGGCTGGGTCAAGCGGTTCGAGGACCACGGCGCCCCCGGCACGTACTTCCGCGTCGTCCGCTCGGGCGACGTCCGGGCCGGCGACCCGGTCGAGATCGTGGAGCGCCCCGACCACGGAGTCACGATCGGCGGCTGGTTCAGCCGGTCGAGCCCCGAGGACGCGCAGGCGCTCATCGACGCGCACACGGCCGGCACGATCCGCCTCCAGCCCGACCTCCGGCGGCACGCCGACAAGGCGCTCGCGCTCGTCACGGCGTGACCGCGACCGGACGGTTCCGTCCGGGGTGGAAGGATGCTCGGGTGTCTACGCTCCAGATCGGCTACGCCGCGATGCTCGAGCAGTTCCATCCGACGGAGGCCGTCGCCCTCTCCGC
Organism: uncultured Amnibacterium sp.; assembly: GCF_964244015.1. Taxonomy (NCBI): domain Bacteria; kingdom Bacillati; phylum Actinomycetota; class Actinomycetes; order Micrococcales; family Microbacteriaceae; genus Amnibacterium; species uncultured Amnibacterium sp. The sequence continues at coordinate 18,786 of NZ_CAXTHO010000026.1, forward strand.
GTACGCGGAATCGAAGGGGTTCACCGGCGTCATGGCGGCGGACCACTTCCAGCCGTGGGTGCCGGCCCAGGGCAACAGCGCCTTCGTCTGGAACGTGCTCGCCGCGCTGGGCGAGCGCACGATCGGCGACTTCGGGCCCGGCGTGACCGCGCCGACCTTCCGCTGGCATCCCGCGATGGTGGCGCAGGCGTCGGCGACGCTGGCGGCGATGTACCCGGGACGGCACTGGCTCGGCCTCGGGTCGGGGGAGGCGCTGAACGAGCACGTCGTCGCGGGCTACTGGCCGGAGGCGCCCGAGCGGATCAACCGCATGTTCGAGGCGATCGACCTGATCAACCAGCTGTTCTCCTCCTCCCAGGCCGGCAAGGACACGAAGTTCGAGGGCAAGTACTACAAGCTCGAGTCGACCCGGCTCTGGACCATGGACGAGCGGCCGCCGATCCTCGTCGCGACCGCCGGGCCCATCACCGCGAAGCGTGCGGGCAAGGCCGTCGACGGCCTGATCACCGTCGGTGCGCCGCTCGAGAAGATCTCCGGGCTGTTCGAGCGATTCGACGCGGGGCAGCGGGAGGCGGGCAAGGACCCCGCCACGGCGCCGAAGGTGCTGCAGGTCCACCTCTCCTGGGCACCGACCGACGAGGAGGCGCTCGCGAACGCCATGACCGAGTGGCCGAACGGCGGGATGAAGTTCCCGAAGGGCGACATCCGCAGCCCGTTCGAGCTCGAGCAGATGGCGAAGATGGTGCGCCCGGAGGATTTCGAGGGTCGCCTCGTCATCTCCTCGGACCCGGACGTGCACCTGAAGGCGCTGCAGCGCTACGCGGACCTCGGGTTCGACCGCATCTACCTCCACAACGTCGGCAGGAACCAGCGCGAGTGGATCGACCTCTTCGCGCGCGACGTGCTGCCGAAGCTCCATCGATGACGGGCGCCGTCATCCGCTGCTGGGCCCCGGACGGCGTCCCGGAGATCGAAGCGGGGGACGACCTCGCTCACGCCCTGATCGCGGTGGTCGGCGACCTCGAAGCCGGCGATGTCGTCGTGGTCTCCAGCAAGGTCGTCTCGAAGGCGGAGGGCCGGCAGGTCGTGGCCGACGACCGCGAGCAGGCCATCACCGACGAGACCGTGCGCGTCGTCGCGGTGCGCGAGGCGCGGGGAGGCGGGTTGACGCGGATCGTCGAGAACCGGCTCGGCATCGTCGGCGCGGCCGCCGGCGTGGACGCCAGCAACGTCGCGCCCGGCACGGTCCTGCTGCTGCCGGTGGACCCGGACGCCTCCGCCGCCCGCCTCCGCACCGCGTTCATCGCGGCCGCCGGCGTACCCATCGGCGTCGTCGTCACGGACACGCTCGGGCGGCCGTGGCGGCAGGGGCAGACCGACATCGCGATCGGCGCGGCGGGGGTCGAGGTCGTCGACGACCTGCGCGGCCTGCCCGACGCGACCGGGCGCCCGATGAGCGTCACCGTCGTCGCGATCGCCGACGAGATCGCCGCGATGGCCGACCTCGTCAAGGGCAAGGCGGAGAACCGGCCGGTCGCGATCGTCCGCGGCCTCGGCCGGTACGTCCTCGACGTCGACGGCCCGGGCGCGCGGTCGATCGTCCGGGTGGGTGAGCAGGACATGTTCCGGCAGGGCAGCAGCGAGGCATACGCCAGCGGGTACTCCGACGGCTATGCGGAGGCGACGAAGCAGACCGGGGACGTCACCGTCGCGGTCGATGGAGGTGCGTGGTGATCGACTGGGTGGTCCTGATACCGGTCAAGCGGTTCGACGAGGCCAAGACCCGCCTCGGCGACCGGCCGGACCGGGCCGCGCTCGCCGAGGCGTTCGCGCGGGACACGATCGATGCCGTCGCGCGCTCGCCGCGGGTCCGGATGCTGCTCGTCGTGACCGACGACCCCTGCCTGCTCGAGGACCTCAGCCTCCCGGTCGCCGTCACCGTGCGGCGGCAGCAGGCGCCGGGCCTGAACAACGCGATCGCGACCGGTCTGCGCCTCGCGCAGGACTGCTGGCCGGAGTACGGGGTGGCCGTGCTGGCGGGCGACCTGCCCGCGCTCACCTCCGAGGACCTCGAACGGACGCTCGAGTTCGCGGAGGAGATCCCGCTCGGCGTCGTCGCCGATACGCAGAGCACCGGCACCGTCCTGATCACCGGGCAGCCGGGGATGCCCCTGCTGCCCGCGTTCGGTGTGGGTTCCGCCTCGCGCCATCGGGATCTGGGGCATCGCCTGATCCGCGGCACCGAGCGGCTGCGCCGGGACGTCGACACTCCGGAGGACCTCGTGGCCGCGATCCGGCTCGGGGTCGGCTCGCACACCGCCGCCGTCCTGGAACGGGACTTCGCGGACTTCTCCGCCGGACCGGCTGCCGCGGGCATCGCGGTACCCGTGCGGGGAGCACGCCCCGACCGCCCGGGCGTCTGGCGGCCGTCGAAGGCGTACGGGCTCAAGGGCCCCGGCTCCGGCGCGCGCTAGCGGCGCGTGCTCGCTGACGGGGCCCTCCGCTGCAGATCGGACGGTGCGCACCGTCATATCAGCAGCGGTCGGCCCCGCGAGACCCGTGCGGACACTCACGCGGCAGGGTCCGACCGTGCCCCGTCGAATCGCGGGTCAGCGCGCCTCGCTCACCCGGCCCGGGTCTCAGGCGCACCCGACCGGACGGGTCTCCCGCGGCCATGCCGCGACGTCCTCCGGGGTGCCGACGTAGGCCACGGCGTGACCGGGCGCGAGCCAGAGTCGCCTCGCGCCCAGGTGGTAGCCCGTCTCGACCGAGTCCGCCGGCAGCGCGAGGTGCACCTCCGCCTCGGCACCGAAGTACCCGGCGAGGTCGGCGCTCGGCCGGTCGACGAACGTCTCGCCCCCGGACCCTCCGATCGCGCCGCCGTCGAGGTCGAGGAAGGTCATCTCCTGCCACCCGCAGTGCTCGGGTCCGCTGGACGAGACCACCGTCGTGGTCGGCACGCGGTCCCCGTCCCGGTCGGACCAGACCTGCACCCCGTACGCCTCGCTCACCGCGTCCGGGAAGTCCGCGAGGTCGCATCTCGCCCACGACTCGACGTACCAGCCGAGCCCGTCCGCGTCCGCGCCGGCACCCGGGCCGGCCGGGCCGCGCCGCACGACCACCGCCTGCCGCGCGATGCCGTGGTACGACGTGGTGAAGAGCACGCGGTCGCGCTCCGTCCGTTCCCGGGTGAGGGAGCGGGTGGCCAGATCGAAGACGCCCTCACCGGAAGCGACATCGAGCGCGCCGTCCGCCGTCGTCGCGACCGCGCCGCCCGTGTACGGGCTCGCCGCCGAGCCGCCGACTGGCGTGCTCGAACAGCGGACGACGACTCCCGCGGCGCCCGGCCGGTCGGCGGCCGTCAGCGGCGGCGGGGTCAGGGACCCGGCGTAGGGCGTCCGGTCGGCGGTGGGTGAGCCCGCGATCCGGACGCCGTCCGAAGCGCTCGCGCACCCGGTCATCGCCAGCACGACCGCGAGGGCCAGCGCGACCGCAGGGGCAGGAACCGTCATACCAGGCAGTGTCCTCCCGCCCCCGATTCCTCTCACCGCACGCTGTGCCGCGGCGGACCCGCGACCGCCGGACCTGGGCCCCTGCCGACGTCGGTGGGGAGGAGGACGCTGAGCGCATGACAGCGACGACGGTCGACATGGAGGTCCGCGGACCATGGTCCCTCGCGACCGGCAGGGCGTTCTGGGAGGGGTTCGCACCCGCTGCGCTGCCCGCAGCGCGCGGGGACGACCTGACGACCGTGCTCCTGGTGGAGGCGGACTGGTCGCGCGCCGAGGCCTCCGTCGCGCAGGACGGCGGCACCGCTGCGATCACCGTCGACGGGGACGGCGACCTCGACGCGGCGGCCGCGCAGGTCGCGCGCTTCCTGGCCCTCGACGTGGATGCGACCTTCTGGCCGGCCGTCGGGGAGCGGGATCCGGTGATCGCCGAGGTGCAGGCCGGGCTGCCGGGGCTGCGGCCGTGCGGCTTCCACTCGCCCTACGAGGCGGCCGCGTGGGCGGTGCTGTCGCAGCGCATCCGGATCCCGCAGGCGGCGACGCTCCGGTCGCAGCTCACCGACCGGCACGGCGATCGCGGCGCGTTCCCGGCACCCGCGGTGCTGCGCGGACTCGAGCTGGACCTCCCGGGCCGGAAGGCGGAGTACCTGCGGGCGGTGGCCGACGCGGCGCTCGACGGGCTGCTCGACGGTCTCGCGCTCCGGTCGGTGCCGCCCGAGGAGGCGATCCGGCTCGTGCAGCAGGTGAAGGGGATCGGGCCGTTCGCCGCAGAGCTGGTCGTGGTCAGGGGTGCGAACGCGCCCGACGCGGTCCCGCATCACGAGCGGCGTCTCGACGACGAGATCACCGCCCGCTACGGCGACGGCGCGACGGTCGACTCGGTCTCGGCGGCGTGGCGCCCGTTCCGCACGTGGGCGGCGGTGCACCTCCGCGCGGCCCGTGAGGGCCGGCTGCACGAGTTCGGCTGAGCCGCAGGGGTCAGCTGCGACCGTCGAGCCGGTCGAGGAGGAAGATCGGCACCGGCAGCGCCGCCGACAGCAGCAGGATCCCGAGGCCGAAGAAGACCGGCAGGAACACCTCGTTCGTCGGCGCGAGCGCGAACGCGATCGGGAAGCAGGCGATGCTCGCCAGCAGCAGCACGATTCCGATGACGCCACCCACGATGTGATCCACGGAGCCATCATCCCGCATCCCGGTGCGAAGCAGCAGGCGCGTCGACCGATACGGTGCGGGAGTGATGACCCGACCCCTCGTCGTCGCCGGATCGCGCCTCTTCACCGGCCGTGCCCTGCATCCCACGGCCACCGCCGTCGCGCTGCGGGACGGCGTGATCGCCGCCGTCGGCTCGCTCGCGGAGGCGCGGGAGGCCGCCGGTACCGACGCCGAGATCGTCGACGTGCCGGGCGGACTCGTCGGGCCCGGCTTCATCGACGCGCACGTGCATCCGGCGCAGGGCGGAGGGGAGCGGCTCGGGTGCGATCTGACCGAGGCGTCCGGCGCCGACGACACCCTCGCCAGGATCCGCGCCTACGTCGATGCCCATCCGGACGACGAGTGGATCACCGGCGGCGGCTGGCACATGGCCGACTTCGAGCGGGGGACACCGCGGGCGGAGCTGCTCGAGGGGATCGCCCCCGGCCGCAAGGTCTTCCTGATCAACGCCGACCATCACGGCGCGTGGGTCTCGCCGGTGGCGCTCGCGGCCGCGGGGATCGACGCGCGCTTCCCCGACCCGGCGGACGGGCGCATCGACCGCGATCCGGACGGCAGCCCCTCCGGCACCCTGCAGGAGGGCGCGATGGACCTGCTCGCGGACCTGCTCCCGGTCCCCACGCACGAGCAGTCCGTCACCGCGCTCATGGAGGCGCAGCGCTATCTGACCGGGTTCGGCGTCACCGGCTGGCAGGACGCGATCATCGGCGACTACTCGGGCGTGCAGGATCCGACCGACGCGTACCGCTCGGCCGTGGAATCGGGTCTCCTGTCGGTCCTGGTCTCCGGCGCGCTGTGGCTGGAGCGCGGGTTCGGCGTCGACGACGTGCCCGACGTCGTCGCCCGGCTGGTCGCCGCGCGCGACCGGATCGGCGACCGGCGCGGGCCGACGGGCGGCCGGTTCCGGGCGACGAGCGTCAAGATCATGCTCGACGGGGTGCCGGAGAGCAGGACGGCCGCCATGAAAGCGCCCTACCTCGATGCGGACGGGCGTCCCACGGAGGTCACCGGGCCCACGCACTTCGCACCGGAGGTGCTGAACGCGGTGGCGCCGGCGCTCGCCGCGGCCGGCTTCCAGCTGCACGTCCACGCGATCGGGGACCGGGCGGTCGCGGAGGCGGTGCACGCGATCGACCTCGCGAACCGGGTCGCCGACGGCGCGTGGCTTCGGCACCACCTCGCGCACCTGCAGCAGGTCGACCCGGCCGACCTGCCGGCGATGGCGCGCGTCGGCGCGACGGCGAACATCCAGGCGTTCTGGGCCTGCCGCAGCGACCAGATGCTCGACCTGAACCTGCCGCTCGTCGGGGCGGAGCGGTTCGAGCAGCAGTACGCGTTCGCCTCCATGGCCGCAGCGGGGATCCCGCTCGCGATGGGCTCCGACTGGCCGGTCTCGACGCCCGACCCGTGGCAGGCGATCGCGGTCGCCGTCACGCGGCGGGAGGCGGGCTCGACGCGGGAGCCGCTCGGTGCGCAGGAGGCGCTGACGCTCGAGCAGGCGCTCACCGCCGCCACGCTCGGCTCCGCGCGGGTCACGCACCACGACACGGCGGGCCTGCTCGAGGTCGGCCGCCGCGCCGACGTCGCCGTCGCGGATCGCGACCCGTACCTCCAGCCGCCGGACGCGCTGCACGAGGTGTCGACCGCGGTGACGGTCAGCGCCGGTCGGGTCGTCCACTCGCGCTGAGCCCCCTGCGCACGCCGCGGTTTCCGTCGCGGAAGGCCCGGTCGACTGCGATTCCCGCAGCGTCAGCCCGTTTCGATCGTGTAAAAGCTCGGTCACGGTCGGGTGCCGGAGTTGTGGCGGCGAATCGTCGACCCGTACGTTCAGGAGGTCAGAGACGCGGCTGCCGGTCGCGTCACGACTTTTCTGCGAGGAGTGCCCGACCCGATGACCGATACCGCGCTCGCAGCCCCGCCCGTCGATCTCGTCGCCGGCGACTCCGGCAGCGGGCACGTGTCGCTGTCGGGCATCTCGAAGCTCTACGGCAAGAGCTGGGCCGTCCGAGGTCTGGACCTGGAGATCGCCGGCGGCGAGTTCATCTCCCTCCTCGGCCCGAGCGGCTGCGGCAAGACCACGACGCTGCGGATGATCGGCGGCTTCGAGCTGCCCGACGAGGGCGAGGTGACGATCGGCAGCACGGCGATGGGCGCCACGCCGCCCCACCGGCGTCCCGTCAACACCGTGTTCCAGAGCTACGCCCTGTTCCCGCACATGTCGGTGGCGAAGAACGTCGCCTACGGCCTCCGGTACTCGGACGTCCCGCGGTCGCAGGTGCCGGACCAGGTGTCGGAGGCGCTCGGGATGGTGCGGATGAAGCACCTGGCGAGCCGCATGCCGGCGCAGCTCTCCGGGGGGCAGCAGCAGCGCATCGCGCTCGCTCGCGCGCTCGTGAACCGGCCCGCCGTCCTCCTGCTCGACGAGCCGATGTCGGCGCTCGACCGCAAACTCCGGGAGGAGATGCAGATCGAGCTGAAGCTGCTGCAGCAGCAGCTCGGCATCACGTTCGTCTTCGTCACGCACGACCAGGAGGAGGCGATGACGATGAGCGACCGGATCGCGGTGATGAACGGCGGCCGGATCGAGCAGATCGGCTCGCCGACCGACGTCTACGACCGGCCCGCCTCCGCTTACGTCGCCGGCTTCATCGGCCAGCAGAACTTCTTCGACGGCACGGTGACCGCCAGCGACGCGGCGACCACGGCGGTGGCCTCGGCGGACGGCGCGATCCACCTGACCCGCTCCGCCGCGGTCGCCAGCGGTCAGCGTGCGACGGTCGCGGTCCGCCCGGAGTCGGTGGTCATCACGACCGGCGAGGCCCACGACGAGCCGAACGCCGTCACCGCGACCCTGATGAGCGTGAGCCGGCTCGGCTCCTACCTGCAGATCGTCACCATCACCGCGACCGGGCAGAAGATCATGGCGCGCGTCCCCTGGGGCGTCGAGACGCCCACCACCATCGGCACCGTCGTGACGTGCCGCTGGCACGCCGACGCGCCCCTGATCTACCCCGTCTGATCCGCCCGGCGTCCGACGCCCGAACCGAAGGAGCACGCCCGTGCCCGAGCGCCCCCATCTCGACGTCCTGATCCCCTCCTCGATGCGCAAGGAGCTCTCCCGGCGGATGTTCCTCAGCGGGGCCATCGGCGCGGGCGCCGCTGCGGCGCTCGCGGCGTGCGCCCCGTCGACCGGCGGCGCCGGCGCCGGCGGCAGCGGTTCGCTCAGCCTGTACACGTGGGGGGAGTACGACG
>NZ_CAXTHO010000027.1:0-23255 GCF_964244015.1 uncultured Amnibacterium sp.
CGCCCGCCACGGACTCGACCATCGCGGCCTGGAGGACGCTGTCGGAGAACTACGCGAAGACCTGCGGGGAGGAGAACGGCGAGCTGCTCTCGCACATGACGACGCGCGACTCGGCGAACGACATGGAGTACCTCCGCATGGCGCTCGGCGTGCAGCGGATCAGCTTCTACGGGTACTCCTACGGCACCTACCTCGGGCAGGTCTACGCGACGCTCTACCCGCGGCGGCTCACCCGGATGGTCCTCGACTCCACGGTGGACCCGACGCGGGTCTGGTACGGAGCGAACCTCGACCAGGACGTCGCGTTCCAGACCGCGATCGAGGCGTGGTTCACCTGGCTCGCGAAGTACGACGCCCGCTACGGCCTCGGCTCGACGCGGCAGGAGGTGGAGGCCTCCTACGACGCCCTCGCGAAGCAGCTCGCAGCGGATCCCGCCGACGGCGTCTTCGGCTCGGCGGAGCTCACCGACACCCTGCTCTACGCGGGCTACGCGCAGAGCCTCTGGCCCGACCTCGGCACCGCGTTCGCGCTGGCGGTCCGGGGGGACACGGCCGCGGCGCAGCAGTACTGGACGACCCTCAACGACGTGACCGACGACAACGGGTTCGCCGCGTACCTCGCCGTCGAGTGCACCGACGCGGCCTGGCCGGGGGAGTGGTCGACGTGGGCCGCCGACAGCGCGCGGGTCGCGAAGCTGGCACCGTTCGAGACCTGGGGGAACACCTGGTTCAACGCGCCGTGCCGCACCTGGCCGGCGAAGTCCGGCACCCCGGTCGACGTGGACGGCTCGAAGGTCGCCCCGATCCTGATGATCGACGAGACCCTCGACGCCGCGACGCCCTACAGCGGCAGCCTCGCGGTGCGGAAGCTCTTCCCGAAGGCCCGGCTGCTCGCCGAACCCGGTGGCACGACGCACGCCGACTCGCTGTCGGGGAACACCTGCGTCGACGACACGATCGCCGCGTACCTCGACGACGGCACCCTGCCGCCCAGGAAGGCGGGCGAAGGGCCAGACGCGACCTGCGCCCCGCTGCCGGTCCCGACGCCCTGACGGCGCGGTGCTGGCCGACCGCCTGCTGGCCCGACCACGTGTGTCCGAGGGGGGACTTGAACCCCCACGCCCGTTAAGGGCACTAGCACCTCAAGCTAGCGCGTCTGCCATTCCGCCACCCGGACCGGATGCGGCGCCTCTCGGCGCCGACGCAGAACACTACCGGAACACGACGCCCGCACCGTTCGCGCAGGTCGTCGGCGTTCCTCCGGTGCCCACACCGGGGTGCCGGTCGGCGGCCGGACGGTGCTCGAGGTCGGCCTCGCCGGATAGCGTCGACGCGTGACCGAGCTCAGCCGCACCGCCGTCCTCGCGCGGGACCTCGTGCGCTTCCCCTCCGTCAACTGGGGCGCCGGGAAGAGCGACGGGGAGGCGGAGGCCGCCGGCTACGTCGAGGCGGTGCTGCAGGGCATGGGGCTCGAGACCCGGAGCTTCGAGCCGGAACCCGGCCGCGTCTCCGTGCTCGCCCGGGTCGAGGGCCGCAGCCGCGGACCGGCGCTCGTCCTGCACGGACACACCGACGTGGTGCCCGCCGACGCGACGAGCTGGTCCGTCGACCCCTTCGCCGGAGAGATCCGCGACGGTCTGCTCTGGGGTCGAGGCGCCGTGGACATGAAGGACATGGACGCGATGATGCTCGCGTCGCTCGAAGACATCCTCGGCGCAGGGCAGCAGCCGGCGCGCGACCTCGTCGTCGCGTTCTTCGCCGACGAGGAGGCGGGCGGGGTGCTCGGCTCGCACTGGGTGGTCGACCACCACCCGCAGCTGTTCGACGGCGCCACCGAGGCGATCAGCGAGGTCGGCGGGTACTCGGTCGACCTCGGCGGCCGGCGCGCCTACCTCCTGCAGACGGGGGAGAAGGCGCTCGTCTGGGCGAAGCTGACCGCGCGCGGGCCCGCCGCGCACGGCTCCCGCCTCATCCGGGACAACGCGGTCACGAAGCTCGCGGAGGCGGTCGCAAGGATCGGCCGCAAGGACTGGCCGATCCGGCTCACCGAGACCACCCGATCGCTGGTCGACGAGCTCGGGCGGCTGCTCGGTCTCGACCCGAAGCAGGTGGGGGAGGACGCGGTCGTGCTCGCCTCCGGGACGGCCTCCGGCTTCATCCTCGCGACGCTGCGCACGACGACGAACCCCACGGTGCTCGAGGCCGGCTACAAGCACAACGTGATCCCGGACACCGCGAGCGCGCTGATCGACATCCGCACCCTGCCGGGGGAGGAGGAGGCGGTGCTCGCCGAGATCCGCGAGCTGATCGGCCCGGACATCGAGCTGTCGACGATGCACGCCGACATCGGCCTCGAGAACCCGTTCGAGGGGCCGCTGGTCGAGAAGGTCGTCGCGCTGCTCGGCGAGCACGACCCGGGCGCCCCGGTGCTGCCGTACCTGATGTCGGGCGGGACCGACAACAAGGCGCTCTCGAAGCTCGGGATCACCGGCTACGGCTTCGCGCCGCTGCAGCTTCCCGCGGGCCTGAACTTCCCCGCCATGTTCCACGGCGTCGACGAACGCGTGCCCCTCGCCTCCCTCGACTTCGGCACGAAGGTCCTGACCGACCTCCTCCTGACCTACTGACGTTTCGTCGGCCAAACCCGCTGATCGAGGTGCGCCCTTCGAGAGCCTCAGGATCCGCGAGGCGAGCCTCGAGCGATGTCCTGAGGTTCTCGAAGGGATCACCCCCCGGACGAACCAGAACTCCGTAAAGATGAAATTGTGAGCGTCACGGAGAAGCACCCCGCCCTGGTCGACGTCAGCGCGAGCCCGCCTGCGCCGCCCGAGCTGCTCGAGCCGCGCGAGGTGCCGCTCGGCGGGCCGCGGGCCATGCGGGTGCAGCGCTCGCTCCCGCAGCGCGCCAGGTCCCTGATCGGCGCGTGGTGCTTCGTCGACCACTACGGCCCCGACGACCTGTCGGAGCGCGGCGGGATGCGCGTCCCCGGCCATCCGCACACCGGGCTCGCGACGGTGACCTGGCTGTTCGAGGGGGAGGTCGAGCATCGGGACACGACCGGTGCCGCGGCCGTCGTCCGGCCCGGCGAGGTGAACCTGATGACCGCGGGCCGGGGCGTCGCGCACTCGGAGTTCTCGCTGCCGGGGACGACCGTCGTGCACGGCGCGCAGCTGTGGTTCGCGCTGCCCGCGGCGCTCGCCGAGGGCCCACGCCGGTTCGAGCACGCGGTGCCGGAGGCACGGTCGGTCGCGGGTGCCGAGGTGCGCGTGTTCGTCGGCGACTGGCTCGGATCGCGCGGCGCCCCGCAGGCGCCGACGCCGCTGATCGGCGCCGAGGTGCGCCTCCCTCCGGGCATCCGGTGGGAGGCCGCAGTCGATCGCACGCACGAGATCGGCGTCCTGGTGGACACCGGCGCCGTCCGGGTCGAGGGGCTGCACGCGACGCGCTCGCAGCTCGTCGCGCTGTCGCCCGGCCGTGCGTCGATCGTCATCGAGGCGGGGGAGGAGGGCGCCCGCGTGCTCGTGCTGACCGGCGAGCCCTTCCCCGACCCGATCACGATGTGGTGGAACTTCATCGGCCGGGACCACGACGACATCGTCGCCGCGCGCGCCGACTGGCAGGCGCAGGTCGAGGCGCAGCTGGCGACCGGAGGCGCCGACGGCCGGTTCGGTCCGCACCCGGAGGCGTGGACCGAGGTGCTGCCGGCACCGGTGCTGCCGACGGTCCGATTGAAGCCGCGCACCCACCGCTGACCCGGCGCGGGCTTCGCGGGGAACGAGACCGCCCCCGGTACCCTGCCGCGGGCGGGAACCTCCTGCTCGTGCAGCCGGAGGTGGTCCGCGTGATCGAAGCGCTCGTGCTGGGCCTGATCCAGGGGTTGACGGAGTTCATCCCCGTCAGCTCGAGCGCGCACATCCGGATCGCCGGCATCTTCCTCGGCAGCGGTGCCGATCCGGGCGCCGCGTTCACGGCGATCATCCAGCTCGGAACCGAGACCGCGGTGCTGGTCTACTTCTGGAGGGACATCGTGCGGATCGTGCGCGCGTTCGTCCTCGGCCTGCTCGCCGTGAAGGGCACCGACGGGTCGCCGCGCGTGCCCCGCTCCGACCACGACTACCGGCTGGGCTGGCTGATCATCGTCGGGTCGATCCCGATCGTCGTCCTCGGCCTCATCCTGCAGGACGCGATCGAGACGACGTTCCGGTCGCTCTGGATCGTGGCGTTCGACCTGATCGTGTTCGGCATCGTGCTCGGCATCGTCGACCGGTTGGGCCGCAAGCGGAAGACGATCGAGCAGCTCGGCACCCGCGACGGGATCGTCTTCGGATTCGCGCAGGCCCTCGCGCTCGTCCCCGGCGTCTCCCGCTCCGGCGGCACGATCGGCGCGGGCCTCGTCCTGGGCTACACGCGGGCCGCCGCCGCCCGCTACTCGTTCCTCCTCGCGATCCCCGCCGTGTGGGGATCAGGGCTGTACCAGGTCTACAAGACGGCGAAGGACCCCTGCACCGCGGCACTCTCGACCGGCTGCACCCCGGAGATCTTCACGGGACTCGAGACGTTCGCCGCCACCGCGGTCTCGTTCGTGGTCGGCCTGGTCGTCATCGCGTTCTTCCTCCGCTACCTGAACCGCGGCTCGTTCCTGCCGTTCGTCGCCTACCGGATCCTGCTCGGCATCCTGCTGATCGGCCTCCTGCTCGCCGACGTCATCCAGCCGTGAGCGACCGCTTCGCAGGAATCGGGTCCTCGTACAGGACGATCCGCGTGGTTCCTTCCTGATCCGCACCCGTCTTCCTGAGAGGGACACGTCACCGACCGAGCGCGGCGAACACCGCCTCCTCGACGGTGAGCCATTCGAACAGCACCTTGAACCAAGTGGCCCGAAGGGTGCGGTACCGCTGACGGGTGGAGTTCAGGTCTCGGGTCCGGTCACGCTCGAACGCTTCGTCATCGTCGTGGAACTCCTTTCCGTCGCACTCGATGATCAGCCGGCCCTCGACGAGCAGATCCACCGTGCCGACACCCCGCAGCCCGACGATGATCTCGACGCGGAGGCCGCGGGCCTCGAGCCGGAATCGGACGATGGACTCCGTGCCGGACTCCGCTCGGCCGTCGGCTGACAGCACGACCGGTTCGAGACGGTCCGGCAGCATCGATGCGAGCGCGGGAAGGTCCTCCATCCGGAGGTGACGCAGATGCAGCGCCGAGTCGAGCATCGCCAAGGCGTGCTCGGGCGGCCGGTCGAGGAACGCGTGCTTGAGCATGAGGAGGACCGGTGCGATCCGCGTTCGGTCCGTACCGCGAAGATCGACCTCATCAGTCCAGTGCAGCACGACCCGGGAAGTCGGCTTGAAGGCTGTACTCGCATCGTCCGGATCCCGCAGTCGCGACGCGTTCCTGGGAACCGCTACGTGGAGACGGTCGGGCTCGCGCCGGCCGCCGGGTACGAGACCCGCACGCGCCTCGTGCGGCGCGCGCGGGCCGCGGCGGATGACCGATCCGGGCGGCGGATCCGGCGGAGTCCAGATGCCCAGTGCCCTCGACGCGGTCGTCGCGGTGGCCACGCCGCCGAGCCGCACGGCGCGAACCACGTCGACGTGCGCGCCGGGAACGACGAAATGCCCCTTCCGCACCTCCGAGATCACCGTCTGCTCGACCGCGCGACGGATCTGGCGCGGTGACCGCCCGCGTCCACGCAACTCGGATGTCGTCCAGAACACGCTCACGCGAGCATGATCGTGCGTCCGCTCGTTCCGCGACCCGGTCTCGCCTGGGGAGGAGCGGATTTGCGGGTCTGCGCGCCGTTCAGGAACGCGGTTCAGGAATCCGGGCCTGGTTCAGGAAGAGAACGGCCTCCTGATCCTGATCGAAGCGCCGCTTCCTGACCACCGCGCGGGGCTCAGTCGCCCGGGCGCCAGGGGGGCGGCTGCTCGCCGCGGCCGGGGCCCTCGCCGCGGCGGAGGTAGCGCTCGAACTCCCGCGCGATCGCCTCGCCGGAGGCCTCGGGGGAGTCGACCGTGTCGCGGGCCTTCTCGAGCTGCTCGATGTACGCCGCCATGTCCTCGTCGTCGTTCGCGAGGGCGTCGATGCCGGATTCCCAGGCCTCCGCCTCCGCGTCGAGATCGCCGCGCGGCACCGCGATGTCGAGCACCCCCTCCAGCTGCTCGATGAGCGCGAGGGTCGCCTTCGGCGACGGCGCGTTGTGCACGTAGTGCGGCACGGACGCCCAGATCGAGATGGCGGGGATGCCGACCCGCGCGGCCGCGTCGGAGATCACGGAGAGGATCCCGACGGGTCCCTCGTAGTTGCTGCGCTCCAGGTCGAGGTCGGTGCGCACCTCGGCGTCGTCGCTCGACACGAAGGTCGAGATCGGCCGGGTGTGCGGCACGTCCGCGAGCATCGCGCCGAGCGTCACGATGCCCTCGACGTCCGCCACGAGAGCGGCGTCGATGATCTCCGCCACGAACGCGCGCCAGCTGCGGGAGGGCTCGGTGCCGAGCAGCACGAAGAGGGTGTCGCGGTCGATCCGCTCCACCGGCTCCGTCGCCTCGGGCACGACGCCACGACCCCGCATGCGTTTCGCCGGACCCCACATCGTCGCGCCCGGCCAGGTCAGCCGCTTCACGCCGTGCTCGTCGACACCGACCGTCGGGCGGTTGAACTGGTAGTCCATGTACAGCTCGGGATCGATCTCGAGCAGCGGGCTGAGCGGCAGCGCGTCGCGCACCATGCGGACCGCGTTCGTCGCGGCCTCGCCGGCGTCGTTCCATCCTTCGAACGCCACCACCAGCACGCGCCCTCGCGCAAATCGCTTCGTCTGGGCCAATCGCATCGCTTCCGTCTGCTGTCGACGCGCGCCGACCGAACCACACTAAGCCGACGCCTTCCGGGCGGATGGAGGTGTTCGCTCTGCGCGTCGCTATCCTCAGGCGCCGTGAGCGTGCCCGAACTTCCCGCCGCCGTGCTCTGGGACATGGACGGCACCCTCGTCGACACCGAGCCCTACTGGTTCGCGGCCGAGACCGAGCTCGTCGGCCGGTTCGGCGGCACCTGGACCCACGAGCAGGCGATCTCCCTCGTCGGCAGCGGCCTGCGCGACGGCGCCCGCGTGCTCCAGGACCAGGGCGTCCGGATGACGGTCGACGAGATCGTCGGCTGGCAGACCGACTTCGTGACTGAGCGCCTCGTCGCCCCGCTCCCGTGGCGGCCCG
The DNA here is from genome assembly GCF_964244015.1 of uncultured Amnibacterium sp. Taxonomy (NCBI): domain Bacteria; kingdom Bacillati; phylum Actinomycetota; class Actinomycetes; order Micrococcales; family Microbacteriaceae; genus Amnibacterium; species uncultured Amnibacterium sp. The sequence continues at coordinate 7,209 of NZ_CAXTHO010000027.1, forward strand.
GTGCGCTCGCCCTGCTGAGCAGCCTGCGCGAGGCGGACGTGCCGACGGCCCTCGTCACGATGTCGATCAGGCGGATGGCGGAGGCGGTCGCCGCCGCGGTCCCGTTCGGCGGCTTCGACGTGGTGGTCGCCGGCGACGACGTCGAGCGGCCGAAGCCGGACCCGCAGGCCTACCTCCGCGCCGCCGAGCTGCTCGGCGTCGACGTCACGGCGTGCGTTGCGATCGAGGACTCGCCTCCCGGGCTCGCCGCCGCGGTCGCCTCCGGTGCGGCCACGATCGGGGTGCCGCACCAGGCGGGGCTGCCGGAGGGGGACCGCTGGCGCCTCTGGCCGACGCTCGTGGGCCGCGGGCTGGAGGACCTCTGCGCAGTCGCCGACGAGCTCGCCGGATCGCGCGGATGACCGGGGTCTTCGCGGCGGGCGACCGGGTCCAGCTCACCGGGCACAAGGGCAGGCGCAACACGATCACGCTCGCACCCGGCGGCGCGTTCCACACGCACCGGGGTGTGCTCGCGCACGACCTCCTGATCGGCTCGCCCGACGGCAGCGTCGTCACGGGGTCGGACGGCACGACGTACCTGGCGCTGAAGCCGCTGCTCGCCGACTACGTGATGTCGATGCCGCGCGGTGCGGCGATCGTCTACCCGAAGGACGCGGGCCAGATCATCGCGTCCGCCGACATCGCGCTCGGCCAGCGCGTCGTGGAGGCGGGGGTCGGCAGCGGTGCGCTCACCCTGTGGCTGCTGCGCGCGGTGGGGGAGTCGGGCACGCTGCACTCGGTCGAGCGGCGGCAGGAGTTCGCCGACGTCGCGGCCGACAACGTCGCCGGCTACTTCGGCGGCGCACCCGACCGCTGGACGCTGACGACCGGCGACCTGGCCGAGGTGCTCGACGCGGGCGAGCCGGACGTCGCGGACCGGGTGGTGCTCGACATGCTCGCGCCGTGGGAGGTGGTCCCCGCCGTGCAGCGCGCCCTGACCCCCGGCGGCGTCGTGATCGCCTACATCGCCACGGTGCCGCAGCTCTCCCGCGTCGTGGAGGCGCTCCGGGACACGGAGGCGTTCACCGAGCCGCTGTCCACCGAGACGATGGTGCGCGGCTGGCACGTCGACGGGCTCGCGGTCCGTCCCGACCACCGGATGGTGGCCCACACCGGGTTCCTCGTGACCGCCCGGCGCCTGGCGGACGGCGCGATCCCGCCGCGCTCCAGCCGGCGCGCGCCGAAGGAGTTCCAGGACGAGGACGTCGAGCTGTGGACGCCGGGTGCGATCGGCGAACGCGAGAAGAGCCCGAAGCGCCTGAGGAAGGCGGCCCGCCAGGCCGCGGAGATCGCGGACGCCCGCACCGCGCCGCACGACGCAGACGAACACGCCTGACCGGCACCCAAGCAACAGCAGCACCCACCCGGCCATCGGCGCTCAGCCGAGGGCGCGTTCAGCGCCCGGTAGCGCACAGCCTTCGATCCGCCTGCGGATCGAAGGCGATAAACAATGCCAAGATCGGTCCCCGTGCACCGGACCTCCCGACTCCTCGCCGGCGGCGCTGTGCTGGTCTCGCTCGCCGCGGTGCTGACGGGCTGCGCGGGCGGCTCCGGGAACGTCGCCGGGTGCGTGCCGAAGGCCGTCGCGGGCCAGGCCTCGCAGACGATCGAGGCGACCGGCAGGTTCGGCTCGGCGCCGACCGTGACGTTCGCCACCCCCCTCCACGTCGACGACACCCAGGTCAGCACGCTGATCGCCGGGTCCGGCACGCCGCTCACGGCACAGCAGGAGGTCTCGGCCGATCTCACGTTCCTGAACGCGACCACGGGCGCCGAGGTCTCGAAGACCGACTACTCGGGGTCCGCCCCGGCGAGGTTCGTCATCGGAGGCGTGGGCATCCCGGGGCTCAGGAAGGCCCTCGTCTGCGCGCGGGTCGGGGCGCGGCTCGCGGTCGTGCTGCCGCCGTCGCAGGCCATCCCCGCCGCGAACCGGCCGGCCGGTCTGACCGCCACCGATTCGGTGGTCGCCGTCGTCGACGTGCGCGACGCCTACCTCGCGCGGGCCGACGGATCGAACCAGGTCATGGGCAACGGCCTGCCCGCCGTGGTGCTGGGCGCAGACGGCCGCCCCGGCATCACGCTGCCGGAGAACACGCCGCCGACGACCCTCCGGGTGGCGAACCTCAAGAACGGCTCCGGCGCCCGTATCGCGGCGGGCGACACCGCCGTGATCCAGTACACCGGCGTGATCTGGAAGCCGGACGACATCACGAACGGCACGGTCTTCGACTCGAGCTGGACCACCGGGTCGCCCGTGGACGTCGTCGTGAAGAAGGGGCAGACCGTGCCGGGGCTGGTCACGGCGCTCGCGGGCCAGCGCGTCGGCTCCCAGGTGCTGGCGATCCTGCCGCCGTCGCAGGCGTACGGCGACCAGGCGACGTCGACGATCCCCGCGGACTCGACCCTCGTCTTCGTGGTCGACATCCTGGGCAAGGCCTGATCCTGCAGTGCCTGCCGCCGTCTCGAACGAGGAACGCCTCTTCAGCCTCGTGCTCGCCCTGCTCGCGACCGAGACGGGGCTGACGAAGGCGGACATCCTCTCCTCGGTGCAGGGCTACCGCCAGCGCTACCGGATGAGCGGCGGCAACGCGTCCCTCGAGCGCCAGTTCGAGCGGGACAAGGAGGACATCCGCGACCTCGGGGTGCCGCTCGAGTCGATCGAGCTGCCCGCCGACCAGGGCGCCGTCCAGTACACCCGGTACCGCATTCCGAAAGGGGAATACGACCTGCCGGCCGATGTCACGTTCACCCCGCAGGAGATCGCGCTGCTCGACCTCGCCGCGCTGGCCTGGCGGGAGGGGTCGCTGTCGGGGGAGTCGCGGCGGGCGCTGATGAAGCTCCGATCGCTCGGGATCGAGTCGGAGGAGCCGCTGATCGGGTTCGCGCCCCGCCTCCGCGCCCGCGACGTCGCGTTCGACCCGATGCGCGCGGCGATCGAGCGGCGGCACGTCGTCGCGTTCGGGTACTTGAAGCCGGGGGAGGACCGCGTGCGCCGGCGCCGCGTCGCCCCCCTCGCGCTGGTCCAGTTCGGCGGCCGCTGGCACGTGCACGGCACCGACCTGAGCGCCAAGGGCCGCCGCACCTTCCTCCTCAGCCGCATCACCGGGCCGGTGGAGGAGACGACCGAGGTGTTCGGGGCCCCTGCCGGCGACCCGGCCGAGGAGGCGCGGGCGGGGCTTCGCGTGGTGTTCGCCGCGAACCGGGCGGTGCTCGAGCTGACGCCGGACACCGACGCGGCCGCGCGGCTCGGCTCCCGCGGCGAACCGGCCGGCGACTCCCTGGTGGCCGTGCACTTCACGGATCTCGCGCTCTTCGCGGACGAGGTGGCGGCGTTCGGCCCCGAGGTGCTGGTGCGGGGACCGGCCGAGCTGATCGACGCGGTGAAGGAGCGGCTCGCGGCGGTGGTCGACGCGCACGCCCCGACCGGCGGAGGTCGCCGTGGCTGACGCCCAGCCGGTGCGGGTGCAGGACCGGCTGGCCTTCCTGCTCGCGCTCGTGCCGTACCTCCTCGACAACGACGGGGTCCCGGTCGCGCAGGCGGCTGCCCACTTCCGCGTGCCGGAGCAGCGGATCCGCGACGCCGTCGAGCTGATCGCCGTGTCGGGCGTGCCGGGGGAGACGAAGTCGTACCAGCCGGGCGATCTGTTCGACATCGACTGGGACCGGCTCGAGGAGCGCGACGAGATCGCGATCACCCACCAGGTCGCGCTCGACGACTCGCCGAGGTTCTCCGCCCGCGAGGCCGCCGCGCTGATCGCGGGCCTCCAGTACGTCGCCGCGCTGCCCGCCAACGCGGACCGCGAGACGGTCGCGACCCTGACCGCGAAGCTGACCAGGTCCGCGAGCAGCGCACCGGCGGCGATGGCGGTGGAGGGCGGCGCGGACACCGGGCTCCTCGTGCTCGTCCGCGATGCCGTGTCGACCGGCACCGTGATGGTCTTCGACTACCTGAACGGGCGGGACGAGCGGGAGGAGCGCACCGTCGAGCCGCTGCGCGTCGAGTCCGTCGACGAGTCCTGGTACCTGCGCGCGTGGGACCGGTCGCGGCGCGCGCTGCGGACCTTCCGCCTCGACCGGATGCGGGACGTGCGGACGCTGCCGGGGTCGGCCGCGGAGCGCCCCGAGGACATCGAGCTGCCCGAGCGGATCTTCCAGCCCTCGAAGCAGGACCGCTCCGTGACGATCGATGTCGCGGCGGCCGCGGTGCCGCTGCTCGCCGACTACCTGGGGGACCGGCCGCAGACGGAGCCCGCGCGACGCGGCTGGGTCAGGACCAGGCTCCGGATCGCGCACCTGCACGGCCTGAAACGGCTGGTGGCCGGCCGGGCGGGCCTGATCGTGGTCGTCGAACCGGACGATGCGCGCTCCGCCGTGCGGGAGTGGGCAATCGCGGGGCTCGCTCGCTACGAAGACCAATCCGACGCGCCCCAGACCGATTAGCGCACCGCACCCCGGGATGGGCGGGCCGCGTCTACACTGCAGCGAACGCTCTCTGGATGGAGTAACACATGGGAATCTTCGGCAACGCCCTCTCGGGCTGGCACCTCCTCATCATCGTCCTCGTCGTGCTGGTGCTGTTCGGGGCGACGAAGCTCCCGGTCTTCGCCAAGGGCCTCGGGCAGTCGATCAAGATCTTCCGCAAGGAGATGGTCGATGTGCAGGACGACATCGCGAAGGACAAGGACAAGCGCAGCGACGAGCACCTCGACCGCGAGACCGTGACCGTCCCCGAGTCGCAGACGCGTCGCGCGTCTGAGGACCGCTGACCGCCACAGCTGGCCCCCAGGCGCGCACCGGCGCCGACCATGAGCGGCGGATGCCGCTCATCGAGCACCTGCTCGAGCTGCGCAAGCGGCTGATGTGGGCGGCGGTGGCGATCCTGGTCGGCGGTGTCGCCGGCTGGTTCGTCTCCGACTGGGTGCTGGAACTCCTCACGGGACCGCTGCAGAGCCAGGGCAAGAAGCTCGCGACGATCAACTTCGGCACTGTCACGGGCGCGTTCGACGTGCGGTTCCAGATCGCGATCATCGTCGGCGTCGTGGTCTCGTCGCCGCTCTGGCTCTACCAGATCTTCGCGTTCCTGACCCCGGCGTTCACCCGCCAGGAGAAGAAATACGTCTTCGGCTTCTTCTTCAGCGCGGTGCCGCTGTTCCTCGCCGGCTGCGCGGCCGGAGCCTTCGTCATCCCGCACATCGTCGGCCTCATGGTCGGCTTCGCGCCCATCAACACCGCCAACCTGCTGGACGGCAAGGGCTACCTCGACTTCGCGCTGCGGCTGATCCTCGTGATCGGCGTGGCATTCGTGCTGCCGGTCTTCCTGGTGCTGCTGAACTTCGTCGGCGTCCTGCAGGGCACGACGATCCTGAAGTCGTGGCGCATCGCGATCCTGGCCATCGTGATCTTCACGGCGGTCGCCACGCCGTCCGCCGACGTCATCTCGATGATGCTGCTGGCGATCCCGATGATCCTGCTCTATCTCGTCGCGGTCCTGATCACGGTGCTCCACGACAAGCGGAAGGCCCGCCGCGACGCGTCGATCCTCGAGGGCGCGGATATCCTCGAGACGTGACCCGGCGCTCGGTGGACTCGTCCGCCGAGGCGCCGGTCCTGTCGCCTGCCGAGCGGTTCGCGGCGTCGCGGATCCGGCAGGACCATCCCGCGGTGGAGGCGTTCCGCGCGGGGCTGTCGTTCGAGCTCGACCCGTTTCAGATCGAGTCGTGCGTCGCGCTCGAGGACGGTGACGGTGTCCTCGTCGCCGCGCCGACCGGCGCCGGCAAGACGATCGTCGCCGAGTTCGCGATCTATCTCGCGATGTCCTCGGTCCGGGACAAGGTCTTCTACACGGCGCCGATGAAGGCGCTGTCGAACCAGAAGTACAACGAGCTGGTCGACGTCTACGGCGCCGGCGAGGTCGGGCTGCTCACCGGCGACACCGCGGTCAACCCGCGGGCCCGGGTGGTCGTGATGACCACCGAGGTCCTCAGGAACATGCTCTACGCCGAGAGCCCCCTGCTGACCGACCTGACGTTCGTGATCATGGACGAGGTGCACTACCTCGCCGACCGGTTCCGCGGGGCGGTGTGGGAAGAGGTGATCATCCACCTCCCGCAGACCGTGCGGCTGGTCTCGCTGTCGGCGACGGTGTCGAACGCGGAGGAGTTCGGGGACTGGATGCAGGCGGTCCGCGGCCGCACCCGCGTGATCGTGTCCGAGGAGCGGCCCGTGCCCCTCGAGCAGCACGTGCTGATGCGCACCAAGCTCGTCGACCTGTTCGACGCGTCGCAGGGCGCCTCCGTCGGCGCCTTCCGGGTGAACCCCGAGCTGATCCAGATGGCGAGGCACGGCGGCCGCACGATCTCGTCCCGGCAGATGCAGGACGTCGGACGCCGGCACTCGAAGGGCGGCGCCGCGTGGTCCGGGTCGGGTCGCGCGTTCGGGATGCCGCGCAGCGAGCTGGCGGGCCTGCTGAACCAGCAGAACCTGCTGCCCGCGATCTTCTTCATCTTCAGTCGAGCGGGCTGCGACGCCGCCGTGCGTCAGGCGATGCGGGACGGCGTGCGGCTCACGGAATCGTGGGAGCGGGCGGAGATCCGCGAGATCGTGGAGGAGCGCTGCCGGACCCTGCTGGACGAGGACCTCGCCGTGCTCGGCTACTGGCAGTGGCTCGAGGGGCTCGAGCGCGGGGTCGCCGCGCACCACGCCGGCCTGCTGCCCGCCTTCAAGGAGGTGGTGGAGGAGCTGTTCCAGCGCAAGCTGGTGAAGGTCGTCTTCGCGACCGAGACGCTCGCGCTCGGGATCAACATGCCGGCCCGCACGGTGGTGCTGGAGAAGCTCGAGAAGTTCAACGGCGAGAGCCGCGTGCCGATCACGCCGGGGGAGTACACCCAGCTGACCGGCCGTGCCGGACGCCGGGGGATCGACGTCGAGGGCCACAGCGTGATCTGCTGGCAGGAGGGGCTCGACCCGCAGGCGGTCGGCTCGCTCGCCTCCCGGCGCTCCTACCCGCTGAACTCCTCCTTCAAGCCGACCTACAACATGGCGATCAACCTGATCGAGCGGTTCGGCCGCGACCGCACCCGCACGATCCTCGAGTCGTCCTTCGCCCAGTACCAGGCCGACCGGGCGGTCGTCGACCTCGCGAGGAAGGTCCGCCAGCAGGAGGAGTCGCTCGCCGGGTACGAGCGGGCGATGCACGACGAGACCGGTGTCGCGGGCGACGTCACCGAGTACGCGGCGATCCGCCGCGAGATCACCGACCTCGAGAAGGCGGGCGCGCGACCCGGCGACCAGACGGCGAAGCAGCGCGAGCGCCGCCAGCGCGAGATCACGGACCTGCGTCGACGGTTGAAGGCGCACCCCGCCCATACTTCGCCGCGCCGCGAGGAGCTGTCGCGCTGGGCGGAGCGATGGTGGCGGCTGAAGCGGCAGACCGAGCAGCTGCAGGCGCAGATCGCGACCCGCACCGGTGCCGTCGCGCGCATCTTCGACCGGGTCACGGAGGTGCTGCTCAGCGAGGGCTACCTGCAGGTCGACGACGACGGCGACGTGCGGCCCACGATGCACGGCACGATGCTCGCCCGCATCTACGGCGAGCGGGACCTGCTGCTCGCCGAGAGCCTCCGCCGGCAGGTGTGGACCGGTCTCGACGCGCCCGCGTTCGCGGCGCTGGCGACCGTCTTCGTCTACGAGGCGCGGCGGGAGGAGGGGGTCGTCACCGACCGCTTCCTGCCGAAGGGCCCGTTCCGGGAGGCGTGGAACCGCCTCGAAGGGCTGTGGGAGCGGCTGGACGACCTGGAGCGCGCGAACCGCCTGCCCGGCTCGCAGCTGCCGTCCGTCGGGCTCTGCACCGCGATGTGGCGCTGGGCGCGCGGCAGCGCACTCGACTCCGTGCTGCAGGAGGCCGATCTGCAGGCGGGCGACTTCGTGCGCTGGACGAAGCAGGTCATCGACCTGCTCGACCAGATCACGAACGTCGCGGACGGGCAGACGCGCCGGACCGCGCAGCAGGCGATCGAGGCGATCCGCCGGGGCGTCGTCGCCTACTCGAGCGTCGGCGGATGACCGCCGTCCTGACCCGGCCGCCCGCGGCGCCGCGACGGAGGGACCGCCCGATCCGCCTCCGGGGGCACGCCGAGCTGCCGCTGCCGCTCGCGCTGGTCGTCGCCGGCGCGAGCGGGCTCGTGCTGTCGTTCGCGTTCCCATCGGCGAGCATCTGGGTGCTCGCCTTCGTCGGCGTCGGCGGCGTCCTCCTCGCGCTGCGGGGCAGGAGCTTCTGGACGGGCGTGCTGACCGGCTTCGCCTTCGGCGTCGTGTTCTGGTTCTCGCTGATCGACTGGGTGACCCTGTTCCTGGGGCCGGTGCCGCTGCTCGCGCTCGGGACGCTGGAGTCCCTCTTCGTCGCGCTCGGTGGGGGACTGCTGGCGCTCGTGCACCGGTCCGCCGGCCGGCTCTGGCCGACCGCGGCCGGGCGGCTCGTCCTGACCCCGCTGCTGCTCGCCGCGACCTGGACGACGCGGGAGGTCGTCGCCGGGAACTGGCCGTACGGCGGCTTCAACTGGAGCGCGGTCGCGTTCACCCAGGCCACCTCGCCGTTCGCCTACCTGACCGCGTGGTTCGGCACCTCGGGGCTCAGCTTCGTGCTCGTGTGGCTGACGGCGCTGGGCGTCGCGCTGGCGACCGAGCCGCGCGGTATCGGCGTGCTGCGCCTCCAGTCGGCGCTGCCGCGCCTGCTGGCGGCGACGGTCGTCGTCGGCGCGCTGCTGCTGATCCCGGCGTTCCCGCTCACGGTGTCGGGCGCGATGCGGATCGCCGCGGTGCAGCCGAACACGCACGCCGGCTACTTCGACCCGGAGTTCGACCCGGCCACCAACCTCGAGACGACCGTGCAGGCCACCGTGCCGGCGCTCGGGAAGAGCGTGGACCTGGTCGTCTGGCCCGAGGGCGCGGCGATGTACGACCCGACGACCGACACGGGCCTGCAGCAGCAGCTCGACGTCGTGACCCAGGCGGTCGGCGCGCCGCTGCTGACCGGCGCGATCACCGAGCGGGAGGGGAGGACCTACAACTCGTCCCTGCTCTGGACGGAGAACCGGATCACGGCGCTGTACTACAAGGTCCGTCCCGTGCCGTTCGGCGAGTACGTGCCGGACCGGGCGTTCTGGACGCCGTTCGCGCCCGACCTGCTGAAGCTCATCGGGCGCGACTACACGCCGGGGACCCGGTCGTCGGTGATGGAGGTCGGCCGCGTCCGGATCGGCGTGAACATCTGCTTCGACGTCGTCGACGACGGCCTGATCCTCGGCTCGGTCGCCCGCGGCGCCCAGGTCCTGGTGGCGCAGACGAACAACGCGGACTTCGGCGACACGGACGAGAACCAGCAGCAGCTCGCGATCGCGCGCCTCCGGGCGATCGAGACCGGCAGGTCGCTGGTCAGCGACTCGACGGTCGCCTCGACCACGGCGATCGGGCCGGACGGCCGGACCCTCGCAGCGGTGCAGCCCTTCACGACGCAGACCCTCGTCGTCGACGTCCCGCTGGCGACGGGCATCACCCCGGCGGTCTCGTTCGGCGTCCCGCTCGGCGCGACCATCGCCCTGCTCGGCGGCGTCCTCCCGCTGATGCTGAGCTTCCTGGCGCGGAGGCCGCGCCGCCGCCGCTGACCAACCTGCGTTGTGAAGGAGATTTGGCCATCAGCTCTCGGAGCGCTCAGCTTCTCTATGCCAAATGTCCTTCACAACGAAACCCAACCACGCTGGGTCCGTAGACCGAAAAAGGCGCCGAACCCGCAAGGGGCCCGGCGCCTCGAGGCTTCGTCCTACGACGCCTTCTTGTCGTTCGTCTTGCCGCGGCGGGCGCGCAGGTACTGCAGGCGCTCCTCCAGCAGCTCCTCGAGCTCGGCGCGCGTGCGCCGCTCGAGCAGCATGTCCCAGTGCGTCCTGGGCGGCTTGATCTCCTTGACGGTGTGGGCCGCGAGTGTTCCATCCGCTTCGAGCAGCTGGCCCTCCTGCCCGGACTTGGCGCTGGTCCATCGTTCGGGGATGTCCGCCTCGGCGGCGAACGTCACCGAGAACGTGCTTCCATCGGACGCCCGGTACTCGCGCACCTGACGCTCCGAGAAGATCACGCCCTCCTCGCTCTGCAGGCTCTGCCCGCCGAGCCGCATTCCGCGCAGACTACGATCAGCCATCTCGTTACCCCTCTCCCCGCGTCCCGGTATAACGGGCGTTCGGAGCGGGGGATTCCCCGGACGGCGTTTCCCAGAACCTTCCCAGAGGCTCGCTGACCCGTTTCCGATCGCTACCGCACCGCGTCGCGCGCGAGATCCGGCCGGTCCGTGACGATGCCGTCCGCGCCGCGGGCGATGAGTTCCCGCATCCGGCCGGGGTCGTTCACGACCCAGAAGTGCACCTCCACACCGGCGGCGTGCATCGCCGCGATGCTCCACGGCGCCGCGAGGTCGGTGCGCAGCGCGTGCTCGGGGATCTGCACCGCCTGCACCCCCTGCAGCGCCGTGCGGGTGATCGCCGGGGTCCGCAGCCGCAGGCCTGCGACGACGCCTGCGATGCCCGCGGCCGACGCCGACGTGGCCGCGGTCGGCACCAGTCGCAGGACCGCGCGCCGCCGCCGGCCGGAGAACGAGGTGAGCAGGACGCGCTGTGCAGCGGCGCTCGACGCGATGACGGCACCGGTCGGGGCGACCGCGGCTGCGGACTTCACGTCGATGTTGAAGTTCGCGTCCGGCAGCGCGGCGAGCGCTTCCGCCAGCGTCGCGACATGGGGCAGCGCCTCCCGCAGCTCGGCGACCGACAGATTCGCGATCGACCGCCCGTCCGCGAGCGACGGGTCGTGGTGCAGCACGGCGACGCCGTCCGCGGTCGCGCGGACATCCGTCTCGAGGTGCGTCGCCCCGGCGGCGATCCCGGCGCGGAACGCGTCGATCGAGTTCTCCGGGGCGTCGAGCGCAAGACCGCGGTGAGCGAGGATCCTGGGGATGAGTCCGTCGAACCAGCCGGTCCGGCTCACCGCGGTTCGACGGGCGGCGTGGGCTCAGCGGACGGCGCGGGCGCGGGCTCCGGCGGCCGCACGGAGGACGGCGCCTCCTGCACGGGAGAGGGCGGCGTGCCGGGTGCACCCGGCACCGTCTGCGGGAACGGCCGGCCGAACGCGGCCCCGATGCCCTTCAGCGCCTCCGTCAGCTCGGACGGCACGATCCAGAGCTTGTTGGCGCTGCCCTCTGCGAGCTTCGGCAGCGTCTGCAGGTACTGGTAGGCGAGCAGCGGGCTGTCCGGGTTGCCCGCGTGGATGGCGTCGAACACGGTCTGGATCGCTTTCGCCTCGCCCTCGGATCGGAGGATGCGGGCCTGCGCTTCACCCTCCGCCTCGAGGATCGCGGACTGCCGGGAGCCCTCCGCCTGCAGGATCGCGGCCTGCTTCGTCCCCTCCGCGGTGAGGATCTGCGCGCGGCGGCTGCGCTCGGCGCGCATCTGCTGCTCCATGGAGTCCTGGATGGACACGGGCGGCTCGATCGACTTCAGTTCGACGCGGTTGACGCGGATGCCCCACTTGCCGGTCGCCTCGTCGAGCACGACGCGGAGCTGCCCGTTGATGTTGTCGCGGCTGGTGAGCGCCTCCTCGAGGTTCAGGCCGCCGACCACGTTGCGCAGCGTGGTGGTCGTCAGCTGCTCGACGGCGACCAGGTAGTTCGCGATCTCGTAGGTCGCCGCGCGCGCGTCCGTGACCTGGAAGTAGACGACGGTGTCGATCGAGACGACGAGGTTGTCCTCGGTGATCACCGGCTGCGGCGGGAACGAGACGACCTGCTCGCGGAGGTCCAGGAGGGGGCGGAGCTTGTCGACGAAGGGCACCAGCAGGTTCAGCCCCGGCAGCAGCGTCTTGTGGTACCGCCCGAGCCGCTCCACGACGCCGGCCCGCGCCTGCGGGATCACCCGGATGGCGCGCGCGAGCACGACGATCACGAAGATGACGACGACGATCGCGAGGGCGATCAGGAAGAGCTGGCCGATGAACGCGCCGAGGTCGGTCATGGGGTGTCTCCAGTCGCGGAAGGGGTCGAGGCCGCCGATGGGGCGACGACGGCGGTGGCACCCTCGATGGCGACCACGGTGAGGCGGGCTCCGGTGCCCACCTCCGCACGTTCATGGGCGTCGGCGAGACGCGCGGTCCAGGTCTCGCCGTTCGCGAGCCGGGCCATGCCGGTCCCCTCGACGAAGGAGGCGGTCGCCCTGGCGCTCATGCCGGCGAGGGCATCGACGTTCGTCAGCTGCCGTGGCTTGCCGTGCACGAGCGCGCGGTAGAGCAGCGGGCGGATCGCGAACACCAGGAGCGCGGACAGCGCGGCCGCAGCGACGACCTGCAGCGCGACCGGCCAGTGCAGCAGCCACGTACCGAGCCCGCCGATCAGCGCGCCGGCGGCGATCATCGCGAAGACGAGGCTGAGCGTCAGCAGCTCGGCGACGACGGCCGCGACGACGACCACCAGCCACAGCACCCAGGTGTAGGCGAACAGGTCGGGGAACACGGGCGCACTCCTGGGGCTGGGACTCGAACCGTAGCACCGGGGCGGAACCGGCACGACCGATAGAGTCACGGTCCGTGACCGACGCAGACGCCGACCTCGCTCCGCCGCGCAACCGCGCCCTGATCACCGGTTCCTCCCGGGGTATCGGCGCCGACACGGCGGTGCTGCTCGCGGAGCGCGGCTTCGATGTGGTCGTCAACTACCGCGACGAGCGCAAGGTCCGCCGAGCCGACCAGACCGTCGCCAAGGTGCAGGCGGCCGGCGGCGCATCGTTCGCGGTGCGCGCCGACCTCACCGACGGCGAGTCGGTCGACGGGCTGTTCCGCGCCGTCGAGCAGGAGTGGGGCGGGCTCGACCTGCTGGTGCTGAACGCCTCCGGCGGCATGGAGGCCGGCGCGGCCGAGGACTACGCGCTGGTCCTCAACCGCGACGCGCAGGTGCGGGTGCTGGAGGCGGCCGTGCCGCTGATGGATTCCGGATCGCGCGTGGTGTTCGTGACCAGCCACCAGGCGCACTTCATCGGCACCACTCCGACGATGCCCGAGTACGAGCCGGTCGCCCGCAGCAAGCGTGCGGGCGAGGACGCGCTCCGGGCCCTGATCCCGGCGCTCGAGCAGCAGGGGATCGGTTTCGTCGTCGTCTCCGGCGACATGATCGAGGGCACGGTCACTGCGACGATCCTGAACCGGGCGAACCCGGACGCGCTGAACGCGAGGCGGGAGGCGGCGGGCAGGCTCTACAACGTGGCGGAGTTCGCGGCGGAGATCGCCGCCGCAGCCGTCGAGCCGATCCCGGCGAACCACACGAGGTTCGTCGGCGACCTGTCGAGCTTCGCGCCGATCTCGGGGGAGTGATCGTGGTCCCCTCGAGAGCCTCAGGCCACCGCACCGAGCGGTCCACCTCCAGGCTGATCGTCGCCGACCGCGACGACCACGTTCTCCTGTTCCTCACCTACGGCAAGGACCACGCGGTGCCGCCGCGCTGGATCACGCCCGGCGGCGGCGTCGACCCCGGCGAGGACTTCCAGGCCGCCGGCGTCCGCGAGCTGCGGGAGGAGACCGGCCTCGTCGTGGAGTCGGTCGGGGAGCCGTTCCGCGTCGTCGACCTGGCAGTGAACCAGGACTGGCACCCGTACAAGCTGGGCCACTGGGCGTGGTTCGCGATCCGCACGGACCGCTTCGAGCCGAGCGACGCCGGCTGGATGCCGGACGAGCGCGTGGACATCCTGGACTCGCGCTGGTGGTCGGTGGACGAGCTGGCGGCGACGGGCGAGCAGTTCGAGCCGGCCGACCTCCCGGACCTGATCCGCGAGGGCCTCGCCCGCCTCTGACACCCCCTTCCTCCCGCTGATCGAGGTGCGAGCGCAGCGAGCCTCGAGCGACGTCCTGAGGCTCTCGAAGGGGTTACGCCCAGCGGCACCGCGCTCCTCGACCAGCGGACTGACGCGGTCGACGGGCAGGATCGAGGCGTGCGCGAGTTCCTCCACGGGGTCGGCGACCTCGGCCGTGGCTTCCGGCTGTGGGGGAGCAGCCCGCGTCTGATGCTGCTCGGCGCCGTGCCCGCACTCATCGTCGGTGCGGTCTGGGTCGGGCTGCTGATCGCGCTGCTCACCTCCATCGACGGACTCGCCGTCTGGCTGACCGGATTCGCAGACGGCTGGAGCGAGCCGTTCCGCTCGGCAGTCCGGGCCGCCGCCGGGCTCGCGATCGTCGTCCTCGCGGTCGTGGTCGGCGCGCTGTCGTTCACCGCCGTCGTGCTCACGGTGGGCGACCCCTTCTACGAGCGGATCAGCCGAGCCGTGGAGGTGCGGCTCGGTGATGCGCCGCCGGAGCGTGACGAGCCTCTGCTGCGCGGCGTGCTCCGAGCGGCCGGCGATGGCCTGGTGCTGCTGCTCGCATCGATCGTGGTGGGGCTGACCTCCTTCTTCCTCGGCCTGATCCCGGTCGCCGGCCCGGCGATCGGCGGCCTGTTCGGCGTCGTGGTCGGCGGCTGGTTCCTCGCCGTCGAACTCACCGGCACACCGTTCGACGCGCGCGGATTCCGCCTGAAGGAGCGGCGGCGCACGCTCCAGCGTTCCTGTGCCCGCACCCTCGGCTTCGGCGTCGCCACCTGGCTGGTCTTCATCATCCCGTTCGGTGCGGTGATCGCCATGCCGGCGGCCGTCGGGGGAGCGACCGTGCTGTCCAGGAGGGTGCTCGAGCGGATCGCCGCCGTGGAGCTACGCTGAGCAGATATCGTATCTGTCTACGCTTGTGCTTAGTTTTCACAGTCGCTAGTATAGTAGATGTGTTCGCAGATCGGGATGCGGTGGCGGAGTCGCCGTTCGAGGCGCGCTCACCTCGGCCGTGGGCGGATGCCCCGGGGGAGGTATGGGTCGGCTCCATCGACGGCTGCTCCGGCACCGTGATCGTCGAAGCGTCCCGTCGGGTGCGCGAGCCGCGGTCCGACGATGAATGGGAAGCCTTCGCGGAGGCGCAGCAGGATCTGGTCGCGGACCTCGACCGCGACCTCCGATGCGCTGATGCCGCCCGGACCGTCGCCCTGATCGACGCGTACGCGGCGTCCATGCGGGACCTCGGCAACCGGTTCGGCCCCGAGTACGGGCGACGCGACTCGCTCGGCGCGCAGACGTTCTTCCAGTCGATCGGGCTGCGCCTCGGCATGTCCCCGCTGCGCGTCGCGCACCTGGTCGACGCGGCGTCCGCGCTGCGCGACGACCTGCCGCTGACCTGGAACACCTACCTCGACGGTGAAGCGACCTGGAATGCGGCGGACCGGGCGGTCCAGGAGGCAGAGGGACTCGATCCGGCACAGCTGGGCGCCTACGACACCGAGGCGGCGGCGGCCGTGGTCGTGACCCCCGCGTCCCGGCTGAAGGCCAAGCTGCACAGCATCCGCGAGCGGCTCCAGGACGACACCGCGGGCGCGCGGGCGAAGCGCACCCGGGACATGCGCCGGGTCGTCATCGAGCAGGGCCACGACGGCGAATCCGCCATCACGGCGATCGGCCCCGCCATCCCGATCATCGGATTCGACCAGGCGCTGACGAAGGCGGCGATCGCTGCCAGGCTGCAGGAGGGGGAGACCCGCTCCATCGGCCAGCTGCGCTTCGACGTGATGATGGATCTGCTCGTCGAAGGCATCAAGCAGTCCGCTGACCCGAACTGGGACGGCATGAAGGTGCCTGGCCGCAAAGGCGTCGTCCCTGCGCCAGTTCTGATGATTCCAGCGCTCTCGGCGCTCGGGAAGTCGAAGGAGCAGGCCCGGCTGATCGGGTATGGCCCGATCGCCGTGGAGACCGCGAAGGAGATCGCCGGTTCGGCCACCTCCTTCATCCGCGTCCTGACGGACCCGATCACGGGAGTGCGGCTCGACATGGACCGGAAGAAGCGGATCCCGCCGATCGACATGCGGCGGTGGGTGACCATCCGCGACGAGCTCTGCCGGTTCCCGGGCTGCAACCGGCCCGC
>NZ_CAXTHO010000027.1:23355-26581 GCF_964244015.1 uncultured Amnibacterium sp.
TACCGCTGTGCTCACCGGCCTGGGCCGACGCCGAGGGATCGCCGCGGCGCTCGCCGTCGGGCTGGCCCGTGACGGCTGGAATCTCGTGCTCCCGATCCTGCCGTCGTACGACGAGCGGCTCGGCATCGGCGGCGGAGCGGCGGACATCATCGATGCGGTGGATGCCGCCCGGGGGAGCGGGGTGGAGGTCGTCACCCTCGAGGCCGATCTGGCCGATCCGGACGCACCGTCGGCGATCTTCGACGCGGCGGATGCGCTGGGGCAGCCGGCGGCGCTCGTCCTGGCGCACAGCGAGTCGGTCGACAGCTCGATCCTGACCACGACGGTCGAGAGCTGGGATCGCCATTTCGCCGTCAACGCGCGTGCGGCGTGGCTGCTGATCCGGGCCCTGGGGGAGCGACTCCCCGCCGAGCCGACGACCGAGACGATCGCGCGAGTCATCGCGCTCACAAGCGATCACACCGCGCACAACCTGCCCTACGGCGCGAGCAAGGGCGCGCTCGACCGGTTGGTGATCGCCGCAGCGATCGAGCTGGGCGATCGCGGACTGCGCGCCAACGTGATCAATCCGGGACCGATCGACACCGGATGGATGGACGACGGGATCCGCGCGTCCGCCGTCGCTCGGACGCCGATCGGCCGGCTGGGTGCCCCGCAGGACACCACGGATCTCGTGCGCTTCCTACTCTCCGACGCGGGAGGCTGGATCACCGGACAACGGCTGCACTCGAGCGGCGGGCTCCACACCTCCGGGTGACGGCGGGCGGCGCTCCGCGTTCGGGTACCCGATGAGGTATCGGCCCTCAAAGCGCGCCGGACTCGTGCTCGCAGGACTGGAGTTCGACGTGCATCACGTCTGCATCACGTCTGCATCATGTATGATGCAGACATGCGTACCACCGTCGATCTTCCGCCGGCCATCCACCGGCGCGCGAGCGAGCTCGCCGCCGAGCGCGGGTCATCCTTGTCCGCGGTCGTGGCCGAGTTGGCGACACGGGGGCTCGCTGAGCTCGGCGAGCCGACTCGACTGTCGCGTGAGCCGCTGACCGGCCTTCCTGTCCTCACGATCGGGCGAGCCGTCACGAGTGGTGACGTCGCCGCCGCACTCGACGACGAGTGACCGTCTTCCTGCTCGACGCGAACGTCCTGATCGCGCTCACGGTCGCGGACCACGAGCATCACGACCGCGTCGGAAAGTGGTTCGCCTCCGGACCGGAATTCGCGCTGAGTCCGGTGGTCGAGGGAGCGCTGGTCCGATTCCTCGTGCGGATCGGCGAACCCCCGTCAACCGCGCAGGAGCTCCTCCGCCACGTCCACGATCGACCGGCCTGCAGGCAGTGGCCCGACGACCTCTCCTACGCCGATGTCGACCTCCACGACGTCCGCGGCCACAGGCAGGTCACGGACACGTACCTGGTGAGCCTGGCGGCTGCGCACGACGGTCGGGTCATCACGCTCGACGCGTCACTCGCGACGCGGCGCAGCGACGCCGTGCTGGTTCCTGCCTGAACGGGGGAGTGGCAAGGCGCCGGACTCCTTCGAACGCTCATCGACGAACGACGCGGCGGAGTACCACGACAGCTGACATAATGTGCATTATCGGCTTGCTCGGGGTGGGTCTGGAGCACGGCTGATAATGATCGTTATGTCAGACTTCGACTGAGAACGGTCACCCCCTGCTCACTCTCCACGTATCTCGGTATTCGGCGTAAGGATCGCG
Source organism: uncultured Amnibacterium sp. (assembly GCF_964244015.1). Taxonomy (NCBI): domain Bacteria; kingdom Bacillati; phylum Actinomycetota; class Actinomycetes; order Micrococcales; family Microbacteriaceae; genus Amnibacterium; species uncultured Amnibacterium sp. The sequence goes on from NZ_CAXTHO010000027.1 coordinate 25,076, forward strand.
TCTAGATGCCGAAGCGACACGCTGGGCGGGTGTCAGGATCACCGCTATGTCGACTGCGCCGGGCGTTCGCGTCCATCGTGAGCCGAAGGGCGACGCCAACAAGCTGACCGCGGTGACCGGTCTCGCCGCGCTTTCGCTCGATGCGCTCTCGAGCGTGGCCTACGGCCCGGAAGCGATCGTGCTCGTGCTGGTCACGGCCGGGTCCGCCGCGACCGCAGCGACGCTGCCGATCACGATCGCGATCGCGGTGCTGCTGCTCGTGCTGGTGCTCTCGTACCGGCAGGTCATCGCCGTGCACCCGGACGGCGGCGGCGCCTACGCGGTCGCGAAAGCCGACCTCTCCCGGCCCGTCTCGCTGCTGGCCGCCGGAAGCCTCGTCGTCGACTACGTCCTCACCGTCGCGGTCAGCCTGGCAGCCGGAGCCGCCAGTCTCGCCTCCGTGTTCCCGGCGCTGAACGGTCACCTGCTGCCCATCGCGCTGCTCGGCCTGCTCGTCCTGACCGCCGTCAACCTCGTCGGCGTCGTCGAGTCGGCGATCACGGTGATGATTCCCACGGTGGTGTTCGTCATCGCGGTCGGCGCCGCAGCCGGGGTCGCGATCCTGCATCCCGGCGGCGCGCTGATCGGGCAGGACCTCGGCCCGATCGATCCCACCGAGGCCCTCGGGTACGTCCTGGTGCTCAAGGCGTTCGCGGCCGGCTGCTCAGCGCTCACCGGCGTCGAGGCGATCGCCAACGGCGTCCCGGCCTTCCGAGAACCCGCCGTCCGACGGGCCAAGCGCACGGAGCTCTCGCTCGGTGTCCTGCTCGGCGTCCTCCTGGTCCTGCTCGCCGTGGCGATCAGCGTGCACCACCTCGTCCCGCGCGGCGGTGTCACGATCCTGGCTCAGGTCACCGCGATCGCGTTCGGGACAGGGTGGCCGTTCTTCGTCACCAACCTCGCCGTCACCGTGGTGCTGCTCTTCGCCGCGAACACGAGCTTCGCTGGTCTGCCGGTCCTGATGAACCTGCTCGCCCAGGATCACCGCCTCCCCCACCTCTTCACCCTCCGGACAGAGAAACCGGTCTACCGCGTCGGCGTCGTCGTGCTCGCGGTACTCGCGACCGTCCTCCTCGTGATCCTGAACGCGGACACGAACCGGCTGCTGCCGCTGTTCGCGATCGGGGTCTTCGTCGGCTTCACGATCAGCCAGATCGGACTGATCCGCTACTGGTTCCGCACGAGGAACCGTGGCTGGCGTTCCCGCGCAGCACTGAACGCGTTCGGAGCCACCCTCACCGCGATCGCCGCGATCATCTTCCTGGCAAGCAAGTTCACCGAGGGCGCGTGGGTCCTCCTGCTGATCCTGCCTGCACTGGTCCTGCTGTTCGGGTTCGTGGAGCGCTACTACACGCAGGTGGGGCGCCAGCTCGGTCTCGGCGCGCCACTGCCACGACCGGTCGACGATGCGGACGACCCGCTCGTGCTGGTGCCGGTCGCCGATGTCAGCGGACGTACCGTCCTCGC
>NZ_CAXTHO010000028.1:0-25595 GCF_964244015.1 uncultured Amnibacterium sp.
TGGAGATCGCCGGCGCCGTCGCGGACTCGTCGCGATCGACGGTGCTGGAGCAGGTGCAGAACGGGATCGGGGTCCGCATGGCCGTGCTCTACGACGTGCTCGCAGGGGAGCGTGCCGCGTGACCTCGTTCGTGATCACGGGAGCCGAGCGCTCCGACGGCACCCGCGCCGACGTGCGGGTCGACGGCGGCGTGATCGTCGAGGTCGGGTCGCTCCGGGCGAAGGCGGGGGAGCGGGTGATCGACGCCGACGGCCTGCTGCTGCTGCCCGGCTTCGTCGACCTGCACACCCACCTCCGGCAGCCGGGCGGCGAGGGCGCGGAGACGGTGCTGACCGGCTCCCGCGCTGCAGCCGCCGGCGGCTTCACGACGGTCCACGCGATGCCGAACACCACGCCCACGGCCGACGGCCCCGGCGTCGTCGAGCAGGTCGCGGCGCTCGGCGAGGAGGCCGGCTACGTCGACGTCCGGCCCATCGGCGCGGTGTCGAAGGGGCGGGAGGGCACGGAGCTCGCCGAGCTCGTCGCGATGGCCCGGTCCCGCGCCCGGGTGCGGATCTTCAGCGACGACGGCTCCTGCGTCGCCGATCCCCTCCTGATGCGCCGTGCGCTGGAATACGCGCGCATCGTCGACGGGGTGATCGCCCAGCACGCGGAGGAGCCGCGGCTGACGGTCGGCGCGCAGCTGCACGACGGTGCGGTCGCCGCCGACCTCGGCCTCACGGGCTGGCCGGCGGTGGCGGAGGAGGCGATCATCGCCCGCGACGCGCTGCTGGCCGAGTCGACCGGCTCGCGCCTCCATGTCTGCCACGTCTCGACGGCCGGCAGCGTCGAGGTGCTGCGCTGGGCGAAGCGTCGCGGCATCCGCATCACCGCGGAGGTGACGCCGCACCACCTCTGGCTCACGGACGAGTGCGCGCGCGGCTACGACGCCCGCTACAAGGTCAACCCGCCGCTGCGGACCGCGGAGGACGTGACCGCACTCCGGGCCGCGCTCGCCGACGCTACGATCGACGCGGTCGCCACCGACCATGCTCCGCACCCGGCGGAGGCGAAGCGCAGCGAGTGGTCCGCCGCCGCGATGGGCATGGTCGGGCTGGAGACGGCTGTGCTCGTGGTGCAGGCGGCCATGGTCGAGACCGGCCTGCTCGGCTGGTCGGAGGTGGAGCGCGCGATGTCCAGCCGCCCTGCGGAGATCGGCGGCCTCGTCGACGCCGCGCGGCCGATCGCCGAGGGTCGCACGGCCGATCTCGTGCTGATCGATCCCGCTGCCCGGCGGACCCTGACCACCGCGGACCTGGCCGGCAGGAGCACGAACTCGCCCTACCTGGGCCAGGAGCTGCCCGGCCGGATCGTCGCGACGTTCTTCCGTGGGTCGCCCACGGTGCTGGGCGGCCGGCTCCGCGAACCCGACGAGATCGGAACCGCCTGGTGAACCCCGTATCCGTCTCCGTCGTGCTCGCACTGCTCGTGCTGGCGCTCGTCGGCATGGCGTCGAGCTGGCGCCGCCGGGGGAGGAGGCAGGGCGGCCTCGCGCTGCCTCCCGTGCCGGCCGACCTGGGCGAGACCCTGCTGACCGTGTCGGGGCTGCTCGTCGCGACGACCTTCGAGGGCCGCCCGCTCGACCGCGTCGTCGCGGACGGGCTCGGCTTCCGGGCGAACGCGACCCTGACGGTCACGGACCGCGGCGTGCTCGTCGAGCGGGCAGGAGGCGCACCGTTCCTCGTCCCGGCGGGCGGCGGGTCCGGGACCGCGAGCTGGGCGCTCGACAAGGGCGTCGAGCGCGACGGCTTGACCGTGCTCGCGTGGGCGCTCGTCGATGCGGACGGTGCCGCCGTGCCCGTCGAGTCCGCGTTCCGGCTCGCCCCCGAGTCCCAGGCGGCACTGCTCGCCGTCGTCCACACGACCGATCAGGAGGCACCGCATGCCGACAACACGTGACACCGACGGCACCCGTGCCGTGCTCGTGCTCGAGGACGGCCGCCGCTTCACCGGCCGGGCGTGGGGCGCCCGCGGCCGTGCGTTCGGCGAGGCCGTCTTCACCACCGGCATGACCGGCTACCAGGAGACCCTGACCGACCCGTCGTACGCCGGGCAGATCGTCGTGATGACCGCGCCGCACATCGGCAACACCGGCATGAACGACGAGGACCCCGAGTCGTCCCGGATCTGGGTCGCCGGCTTCGCCGCGCACAGCCCCTCCCGCGTCGCGTCGAACCACCGCTCGACGCGCACGCTGGACAGCGACCTGGAGCGGGACGGCATCGTCTCGATCGCCGGCATCGACACGCGGGCCGTCACGCGGCACCTCCGGGATCGGGGTGCGATGCGCTCGGGGATCTTCTCGGGCGACGACGCGACGTTGACGCCGGAGGAGCAGCTCGCGCTGGTGCAGGGCAGCCCCGGGATGAGCGGCCGGAACCTGTCGGCCGGAGTCTCGACCGACACGGTCTACACCGAAGCCGCCCGCGGCGAGCGGATCGGCTCCGTCGCGATCGTCGACCTCGGGATCAAGGCGGCGACGATCGAGAAGCTCGCCGATCGCGGCTTCGACGTGCACGTCGTACCCGAGTCGGTGACGATCGACGAGCTGTACGCGCTCGAGCCCTCCGCGGTCTTCTACTCCAACGGGCCGGGTGATCCGGAGGCGAGCGAGCATCACATCGCACTGCTGCGGGAGGTGCTGACGCGGCGGACGCCGTTCTTCGGCATCTGCTTCGGCAACCAGCTGCTCGGCCGCGCGCTCGGCTTCGGCACCTACAAGCTGCCCTTCGGCCACCGCGGCATCAACCAGCCGGTCGTCGACCTGCGGTCCGGCCGCATCGGCATCACGGCGCACAACCACGGCTTCGCGGTCGACGCCCCCCGCGGCGGCCCGGTGCAGACGCCGGCCGGCTTCGGCCGCGCCGAGGTCACGCACGTGGACCTGAACGACGACGTCGTCGAGGGCATCGCCTGCCTCGACATCCCCGCGTTCTCGGTGCAGTACCACCCCGAGGCCGCCGCCGGCCCGCATGACGCCGACGATCTCTTCGACCGCTTCCGCGACATGGTGCTCGCGGAGCAGTCGGGCGGCCAGCAGGCAGCGATCGCAGTCGAGACCGCCTCGACCGACGGCGCCGCATGACCGCCGTCCCCGGTGGTCGAGGTGCGCCCTTCGAGGGCCTCAGGAACCGCGCAGCGAGCCTCGAGACCACCCCGAAGCAGATCGAAGGAGCAGCCTGATGCCCAAACGCGACGACATCCGGAGCGTCCTCGTGATCGGGTCCGGCCCGATCGTGATCGGGCAGGCCGCGGAGTTCGACTACTCCGGCACCCAGGCGTGCCGGGTGCTGCGGGAGGAGGGCGTGCGCGTCATCCTCGTGAACTCGAACCCGGCGACGATCATGACCGACCCGGACTTCGCCGATGCGACCTACATCGAGCCGATCACGACGCCCGTGCTCGAGAAGATCATCGCCCAGGAGCACCCCGACGCGATCCTCCCGACGCTCGGCGGCCAGACCGCGCTGAACGCGGCCATCGCGCTCGACGAGGCCGGCATCCTGAAGAAGTACGGCGTCGAGCTGATCGGCGCGAAGGTCGACGCCATCCGCCGCGGCGAGGACCGCCAGATCTTCAAGGACCTCGTGATCGAGGCCGGCGCCGAGGTCGCCAACAGCCGCATCGCGACGAGCGTCGAGGACGCCCTCGCGCACGCCGACGTCCTCGGCTACCCCATGGTCGTCCGGCCGTCCTTCACGATGGGCGGCCTCGGGTCGGGCTTCGCGCACACGCCTGCCGAGCTGGCGCGGTTCGTGGAGCAGGGCGTCGCGGCGTCGACCGTGGGGGAGGTGCTCCTCGAGGAGTCGATCCTCGGCTGGAAGGAGTACGAGCTCGAGCTGATGCGGGACACCGCCGACAACACGGTGGTCGTCTGCTCGATCGAGAACGTCGATCCGGTCGGCGTGCACACGGGTGACTCGATCACCGTCGCGCCCGCGCTGACGCTCACCGATCGCGAGTACCAGCGCATGCGGGACATCGCGATCGACATCATCCGGCTGGTCGGCGTCGACACCGGCGGCTGCAACATCCAGTTCGCGGTCGAGCCCTCCACCGGCCGGATCATCGTCATCGAGATGAATCCCCGCGTCTCCCGCTCGAGCGCGCTCGCGTCGAAGGCGACCGGCTTCCCGATCGCGAAGATCGCCGCGAAGCTCGCGATCGGCTACCGGCTCGACGAGATCCCGAACGACATCACGAAGGTGACGCCGGCCAGCTTCGAGCCGACGCTCGACTACATCGTCGTGAAGGTGCCGCGCTTCGCGTTCGAGAAGTTCCCGGCCGCCGATCCCGAGCTGACGACGACCATGAAATCGGTCGGTGAGGCGATGGCGATCGGCCGCACCTTCGGCGCCGCGCTGCAGAAGGCCCTCCGCTCGCTCGAGAAACGCGGCAGCTCCTTCCACTGGTCGGAAGCACCGGTGGACGCAGCGGAACTGCTCGAGACGATCAGGACGCCGACCGATGGCCGGATCGTGCAGGTGCAGCAAGCACTCCGGGCCGGCGCGACGGTCGACGAGGTATATGCCGCGACGGGCATAGATCCCTGGTTCCTCGACGCGATCCTGGCGATCAACGAGCTCGCCGACAGCATTCGCGAGGCCGACGAGCTGGACGCCGACCTGCTCCGGCTCGCGAAGGAGGAAGGGTTCTCCGACGCGCAGCTCGCCGAGCTGCGCGGGCTGTCCGAGATCGAGCTGCGGAACATCCGGCACGCCACCGGCATCCGGCCCGTCTACAAGACCGTCGACACCTGCGCGGGCGAGTTCCCGGCCCTGACGCCGTACCACTACTCGACCTACGACGAGGAGACGGAGGTGGCCGCCTCCGAGGCGCGCAAGGTGATCATCCTCGGCAGCGGACCGAACCGGATCGGGCAGGGGATCGAGTTCGACTACTCCTGCGTGCACGCGGCGTTCGCACTGAAGGACGCCGGCTACGAGACGGTGATGATCAACTGCAACCCGGAGACGGTGTCGACCGACTACGACACCTCTGACCGTCTCTACTTCGAGCCGCTGACCCTCGAGGACGTGCTCGAGGTCGTGCACGCGGAGTCCGCGTCCGGATCGATCGCGGGCGTGATCGTGCAGCTCGGCGGGCAGACCGCGCTCGGCCTCGCGAAGGGGTTGGAGGCCGCCGGGGTGCCGATCCTCGGCACCTCTCCCGCGTCGATCGATCTCGCGGAGGAGCGGGGCCTGTTCGCCGCCATCCTCGAGGACGCCGGGCTCGTCGCCCCGAAGAACGGCACCGCGTTCGACGCGCCCAGCGCACAGGCCGTGGCTCGCGGGATCGGGTTCCCGGTGCTGGTCCGGCCGTCCTTCGTGCTCGGCGGCCGCGGGATGGAGATCGTCTACGACGAGCCCAGCCTCGAGGGCTACTTCGACCGGATCGCCGGGCAGGCGATCGTCGGGCCCGACCATCCGCTGCTCGTCGACCGGTTCCTCGACGACGCGATCGAGATCGACGTCGATGCGATCTTCGACGGCGAGCGGCTGTGGATCGGCGGCGTGATGGAGCACATCGAGGAGGCCGGGATCCACTCCGGCGACTCCTCCTGCACCCTCCCGCCGGTCACGCTCGGCCGTCAGGTGATCGGTGAGGTCCGGGAGGCGACGCTCGCCATCGCGCGCGGCGTCGGGGTCCGCGGCCTGCTGAACGTGCAGTTCGCGGTCGCCGCAGGCGTGCTCTACGTGCTGGAGGCGAATCCTCGCGCCTCCCGCACCGTGCCGTTCGTCTCGAAGGCGCTCGGCGTGCAGGTCGCCAAGGCCGCCGCGCGCGTGATGGCCGGCTCGACGGTCGCCGAGCTGATCGAGGCGGGCCTGCTGCCGGAGCGCGACGGCAGCGACGTGCCGGCCGACTCGCCCGTCGCGGTGAAGGAGGCCGTGCTGCCCTTCAAGCGGTTCCGCACGAAGGACGGCCAGATCGTCGACAGCCTCCTCGGGCCCGAGATGCGCTCGACCGGCGAGGTCATGGGCATCGACCGCGACTTCCCGCGCGCGTTCGCGAAGAGCCAGGACGCCGCCTACGGCGGGATGCCGCTCGGCGGGACCGCGTTCGTCTCGGTCGCCGACCGCGACAAGCGCGGGGTGGTGCTGCCCGCGCTGCGCCTCGGCCAGCTCGGCTTCCGCCTCCTGGCCACCGAGGGCACCGCGGAGATGCTGCACCGCAACGGGATCCCGGCCGATGTGGTGCGCAAGGTGAGCGACTCCGAGCAGGTGGGACCGGACGTCGTGGAGCTGATCCGGCGCGGCGAGATCGACCTCGTCGTGAACACGCCGAGCGGCCGCAGCGCCCGCGCCGACGGCTACGAGATCCGCGCCGCGGCGGTCGCGGCAGACAAACCCCTGTTCACGACCGTGGCTCAGCTGTCCGCTGCGGTGGCGAGCGTCGATGCGATTCGGGCAGGATTCGATGTGACTCCCCTCCAGGAGTACGAACGACGCCGCAGCGCTGCTGCCGGCAGGAAGGCGGAGCGCTGATGGTGCAGTCGTTCGCCGATCGACTCGGGACCGCCTTCGCGGACCACGGGCACCTCTGCGTCGGCATCGACCCGCACGAGTACCTGCTCGCCGAGTGGGGGCTGCCGGTCTCGGCGGTCGGCGCCCACGAGTTCGGGCTGCGGGTCGTCGAGGCGTGCGCCGGCCGGGTCGGGATCGTCAAGCCGCAGGTCGCGTTCTACGAGCGGTTCGGCTCCATCGGGTACAAGGTGCTCGAGGACGTCCTGAAGGAGGCGCGCGACGCCGGCCTGATCGTCGTCGGCGACGTCAAGCGCGGCGACCTCGGCTCGACGCTCGAGGCCTACGGACAGGCGTGGCTGACGCCCGGCTCGCCGCTCGAGGTCGACGCGATGACGATCAGCGCGTTCCAGGGCTTCGGCGCCCTGCGCAGCCCGCTCGACCTCGCCGCGCGGTACGGCAAGGGGCTGTTCGTGCTCGCGGCGACCTCGAACCCGGAGGCGCTCGCGGTGCAGACCGCGGAGATCAAGCGGGAGGCGCAGTCGGGCAAGACGCTCGCCGGCGCCCTCGCCTCCCGCGTCGTGAACTGGAACAGGACGCACTCGGAGGGGCAGCCGATCGGCTCGATCGGCGTGGTGCTCGGTGCGACCGTCGACTTCGTCGACTACGGGATCGACCTCGCGCAGCTCGCGGAGTCGCCCGCGGCGCCGATCCTCGCGCCCGGCTTCGGCTACCAGGGCGCGCAGTTCGCCGACGTGAAGCGGTTGTTCGGCGTCGCCGCCGGCACGACCATCGTGACGGCGTCGCGCAGCATCCTCGCCACGGGGCCGTCGGGCCTCGGCGACGCGATCGCGCGGCAGTCCGCCCTGCTCGGGGAGGCGATCGCGTGAGGTCCAGATGGTGAACCCGCCCGAGGTCGATCGGCTCGCGGGGTCGCGGGCCGCCGTGGCCGCTCGCCGGGCGCGGGCCGAGGTGAAGCGGCAGGTGTCGAGCGGTGAGCGCAGCGCCAGCGAGGTGCTCTCCTCCGCGGCACGCGACAACGTGCAGCCGGAGTCGACCCTGCGCGTCAGCGAGCTGATCGGATCGATCCCGTGGCTCGGGCCGACCAGGACGGCGAAGATCATGCAGGAGCTGCGGATCTCCCCGTCGAAACGCCTCGGCGGCCTCGGTGTGCACCAGTACCAGCGGCTGCACGAGTTCCTCGTGCGGCGGCAGGCGCCGCGACGCCTGGGCGAGCCGGAGCACCACGGCAGCCGCCTCGTGGTGCTCGCCGGTCCGACCGCCGTCGGCAAGGGCACGGTCGCCGGGTACATCCGTCAGCACTACCCCGACGTGCTGCTGTCGGTGAGCGCCACGACGAGGCCGCCTCGGCCCGGCGAGATCGACGGCGTCACCTACTTCTTCCTGAACGACGAGCAGTTCGACCGGATGATCGAGGCCGGCCAGTTCCTCGAGCACGCGACGGTGCACAACGCGTACCGCTACGGCACGCCCCGGTCGCCGATCGAGGAGGCGCTCGCCTCCGGCACGAACGTGCTGCTCGAGATCGACATCCAGGGCGCGCGCCAGGTCCGCGACGCGTTCCCCGAGGCCCGGCTCGTCTTCCTCCTGCCGCCGACATGGGACGAGCTGGTGCGCCGGCTCACCGGGCGCGGCACCGAGGGGCCGGAGGAGCAGGAGCGCCGCCTGCAGACCGCGAGGATCGAGCTGGCCGCCCAGGAGGAGTTCGACGCGACGGTCGTCAACACCGACGTCCCCGAAGCGGCCCGCGAGGTCGTAGACTTGATGACCGCCTGACTCAGGCTGGTCGCCTTCAGGGCGGATCCAGCGTGGTCGCGTCCCAGCGTTCGTTGTGAAGGAGTTTCCGGCGCTTCGCGCGGAAAACTCCTTCACAACGGAATGCGCGTCTAACGAAGGAGCTGCACATGGCTGACACCAAGGGCATCATCGACCCGCCCATCGACGAGCTGCTGACGAAGGTCGACTCGAAGTACGGCCTGGTCATCTTCGCCTCGAAGCGCGCTCGCCAGATCAACGACTACTACGCCGATCTGCACGAGGGCAGCCTGTTCGACAACGTCGGCCCGCTGGTGGAGTCGTCGATCGACGACAAGCCCCTCTCGGTCGCGCTCCGCGAGATCAACGAGGACAAGCTCAGCATCCGCGCCGAGGACGCGCTCCCGACCGACACGGTCGTCGACGCCGAGACCGCTGCTCCCACGGAGTAGGCGCTCCCCGACATGAAGGTCGTCGTCGGCATCACCGGCGGCATCGCGGCCTACAAGGCCGTCGGGGTCGTGCGCGCCCTGGTGCTCGCCGGGCACGACGTGCACGTGGTCCCGACCGCGGCGGCGCTCCGCTTCGTCGGCCGCCCGACGCTCGAGGCCATCAGCAGGAACCCGGTCGAGTCCGACCTGTACGAGGGCGTCGCCGAGGTGCGGCACGTGGCCCTCGGGCAGAGCGCCGACCTGATCGTCATCGCCCCGGCGACGGCCAACACCCTCGCGAAGCTCGCAGCCGGTCTCGCCGACGACCTGCTCGGCACGACCGTGCTCGCCTCCACCGCGCCGCTGGTGGTGGCCCCCGCGATGCACACGGAGATGTGGGCGCACGCGGCGACGCAGGCGAACGTCCGGACGCTGGAGGCACGCGGCGTGGTCCTCGTCGGGCCGGAGAGCGGACAGCTGACCGGCACGGACTCCGGCGCCGGCCGCATGTCGGAGCCCACCGACATCGTCACCGCAGCGCTCGACGTCGCGCTCGCCGCGAACCCGGACCTCGATCGCACCGTCGTGCCCGAGACCTCCGACCGGCTCGCGGGACGGAAGGTGCTCATCTCCGCCGGCGGCACGAGGGAGCCGCTCGATCCCGTCCGCTTCCTCGGCAACTCGTCGACCGGGAGCCAGGGCGTCGCGCTGGCGGAGGCCGCGCGCGACCGCGGCGCGGAGGTGGTGCTGCTCGCGGCGAACCTCGAGGTCCCGGCGCCCGCCGGAGTCCGTGTGGTCGACGTCGGGACCGCGGCGGCGATGCTCGCTGCGGCCGGCGTCGAAGCCCTCGATGCCGACGTCGTGATCATGGCCGCGGCGGTCGCCGACTACCGGCCCTCCACCGTCGCGCAGGCGAAGCTGAAGAAGGACGACCTCGGCGACACGCTCAGCATCGATCTGGTCAGGAACCCCGACGTGCTGGCCTCGATCGCGGCGAACCGCCCGCGGCCGGGTCAGGTCGTCGTCGGGTTCGCGGCGGAGACCGAGCGCGACCCGCAGCGGCGCCTCGCCCTCGGCCGCGAGAAGATCGCGAGGAAGGGCGCCGACTTCCTCGTCCTGAACGAGGTCGGCTTCGAGCGCGGGTTCGGGCCCGGGCAGACCGCCGTCACGGTGATCGACCGGTCCGGCCGCGTCGTGGGCGAGGCGAGCGGTACCAAGACGTCGGTGGCCGATGCCATCCTCGATCTCGTCGCCCCCGCCTGAGACCCACGCACGAGGAGTCACCCATGCCACTGCGCCTGTTCACGTCCGAATCGGTGACGCCCGGCCACCCGGACAAGATCTGCGACCAGATCTCGGACAGCATCCTCGACGCGCTGATCGCGCAGGACCCCTCCGCGCACGTCGCCGTCGAGACCATGGTGACGACGGGCCTCGTCCACGTCGCGGGGGAGGTGTCCACCGAGGGCTACGTCGACATCCCGGGCATCGTGCGCGAGACCATCCGCGGCATCGGCTACGACTCGTCCGAGCAGGGGTTCGACGGGTCGACCTGCGGCGTGAGCATCAGCGTGGGCGAGCAGTCGCGGGAGATCGCGGACGGCGTCGGCGTCTCGACGGAGGCGCGGGACGGCAGCGTCGACCCGTACGACCAGCAGGGCGCGGGGGACCAGGGGCTGATGTTCGGCTACGCGGTCCGGGAGACGCCGGAGCTGATGCCGATCCCGATCGCGCTCGCGCATCGGCTCGCCCAGCGGCTCACGCAGGCCCGGCAGGACGGCTCGCTGCCCTACCTCCGTCCCGACGGCAAGACGCAGGTGACGGTCGGCTACGACGGGCAGCGCGCGGTGAGCGTCGAGGCCGTCGTGGTGTCCACGCAGCACGCCGCGTCGGTCGGGTCCGGCAGGATCCACGACGACGTCCTGCAGGCCGTCATCGAGCCGGTGCTCCGAGGGTCGGGACTCGAGGTGTCGAACCCCCGCGTCTACATCAACCCGTCCGGCCGGTTCGAGTCAGGCGGCCCGAACGCCGACGCGGGCCTGACCGGCCGCAAGATCATCGTGGACACCTACGGTGGCGCGAGCCGGCACGGCGGCGGGGCGTTCAGCGGCAAGGACCCGTCGAAGGTCGACCGCTCCGGTGCCTACGCGATGCGCTGGGTCGCGAAGAACGCGGTGGCCGCGGGCCTCGCCGACCGGCTCGAGCTGCAGGTCGCCTACGCGATCGGCGCCGCCGAGCCCGTCGGCCTCTACGCGGAGACCTTCGGCACCGCCCACGTGGCCGAGGACCGCATCGTCGCCGCGATCCGCGAGGTCTTCGACCTGCGTCCGGCCGCGATCATCGACGCGCTCGACCTCCGCCGCCCGATCTACCGGGAGACGGCAGCGTTCGGCCACTTCGGCCGCGAGCTGCCCGACTTCACATGGGAGCGCACCGACCGCGCGGCAGCGCTGGCGGTCGCCGCCGGATTACAGAGCTGATGGCCTTCGATCCGCAAGCGGATCGAAGGCTGTGCGCTCCCGCGGCGCTGAACGCGCCACGGGATCGCGCGTGATGTCCGAGACACCCGCACCCCCCGCGCCCCCCGCTGGTCGAGGTGCGAGCGAAGCGAGCCTCGAGCGATGTCCTGAGGCTCTCGAAGGGACCACCCCGAGCACGAATCTCATCGCGAAGGTCGTGCTCGACTCGCCCCTGCCACGACTCGACCACCTCTTCGACTACCGGATCCCCGACGAGCTCGCCGACGAGGTGGTCGTCGGCGCGCGCGTGAAGGTGCCGCTGCGGGTCGCCGGCCGCGTCGCCGACGGGTGGGTGGTCGGACTCGCGGACACGACCGATGCGCCCGGCGAGCTGTCGCCGGTCGACCGCGTCGTCTCGGCCGCACCCGTGCTCGCGCCGGAGGTGTGGCGGCTCGCGCGCGCCGTCGCCGACCGCAGCGCGGGCGTCGCGAGCGACGTGCTCCGCCTCGCGGTCCCGAAGCGGCAGGCGAAGGCGGAGCAGCGCTGGCTCGCAGCCGAGCGCGCCGTGCCCGCAGCGGTGGAGGCGCCGGAGGACGACCTCGCCGCCGCGCTCGTCACGGGCAGGAGGATCGCGGCGCTGCCGACCGCGCACGTCGTCGAGGTCGCCGGGGCATGGGTCGGCGGCTGGGCGACGGACGTCGCCGCGATCGCCGCGGCCGTGGCGGCGGCCGGGCGCACGACGATCGTGGCGGTCCCCGACCGCCGCGACCTGGACCAGCTCGAGACCGCGCTCGCGTCGGGGCCCGCGGCGGCGCTCGTGCTCCGCGTGGACGCCTCCAGGACCCCCTCCGCCCGCTACCGCGCCCACCTGACCGCACTCGAGCCGGGGCCGCACGTGATCATCGGCAACCGCTCGGCGGTGTACGCACCGGCCGCGGTGCTCGGCGCGATCGTCGTGTGGGAGGAGGCGGACCCGTTCCACCAGGAGCCGCTCGCGCCCTACGCGGGCACGCGCGACGTCGCCCTGCTGCGGCAGGAGCAGTCGGGAGCGGGTCTGCTGCTGCTGTCGTCGACGCGATCGTCGACGGTGCAGCGGCTCGTCGAGCTGCGCTGGTGCGAGGAGTGGGGCGCGCCCCGCGGCCGGCCCGACGTGGTGCTGACGCCGGAGGACGACCGCGGCGCGCGCATCCCGTCCGCCGCGTTCCAGGCCGTGCACCGGGCGCTGCTCGCCGGGCCGGTGCTCGTGCAGGTCTCGCGCCCGGGCGACGCCGCGCTGCGGGCGCTGCGGGCGGGGGAGGCGCCGATCCCGATCGACGCCGGCCGCACCGCGCACGAGCTGGGCCGCGCGTTCCCCGGCGTGCCGGTGGTGATCGCGGACGGCGAGCACGTGCACGACGTCGTGGCGGCGGGGCCCAGGCTGGTCGTCGCCACCCGGGGCGCGGAGCCGCGCGCGCCCGGCGGCTACCGGGCCGTGCTGCTGCTCGACGGCGCCCGGATGCTGCTGCGCGAGTCGCTCTGGGTCGCCGAGGACTGCCTCCGCTGGTGGTCGACCGCCGCGATGCTCGCCGCCCCGGATGCGCCCGTGCACCTGGTCGGCGTCGGCGGCGACGTGGCGACCGCGCTCGCGACCTGGCGCTCGGCCGACTTCGCCGCGCGCCAGCTCGCGGACCGGCGCGAGCTGCGGTTCCCGCCGACCGTGCGCCTCGCCGCCGCGACCGGACCGGTGCGCGCGGTGGAAGAGCTGGTGGACGCGTGGGCCGGCGCCGGTGCGGATCTGCTGAGCCGCGTGCCGGAGCAGCGCGGCGAGCGGGTCGTCGTCCGGTTCCCCGCGGGTGCGGGGCGCGGGGTGGCCGCGGTCGCGAAGGAGGCGCTCCTCCGGCACGGCAGCGCGCGCCGGCCGAAGCCGCCGGCGCCACCCCCTCCGGTCCTCCGCGTCCACTTCGACCCCCACGAGCCCCTGTGACCTTTCGCGGATCAGGCTCGTTCTGTGAATAGTGGGAGGCTGGCTGCGATGCGCCTGATCTTCGCCGGCACCCCCGAGGCGGCCGTCCCCTCGCTCGAAGCGCTCGCCGCCTCCGACCACGAGATCGTCAGGGTGGTCACGCGGCCGCCGGCGCCGCTCGGCAGGAAGCGGGTCCTGACGCCGTCGCCGGTGGATGCCCGCGCGGAGGCGCTCGGCCTGCCCGTGCTCCGCGCCGACCGCCTCCGGGCGCCCGAGACCGCGGAGCTGACCGCCCTCGATGCGGATCTCGCGGTCATCGTCGCGTACGGCGCGCTGGTCGCCGAGCCCCTGCTGTCCGCGCCCCGGCTCGGCTGGGTGAACCTGCACTTCTCGCTCCTGCCGCGGTGGCGCGGTGCGGCGCCGGTGCAGCGCGCGCTGATCGCAGGCGATACCGAGACCGGCGTCGACGTGTTCCAGCTGGAGGCCGGGCTGGACACCGGCCCGGTCCTCGCGAGCGAAGCGGTCGCGATCGGCGCCCTGGAGACCGCCGGCCACCTCCTGACCCGACTCGCCGGGATCGGGGCAGGCGTGCTCGCGCGGACGGTCGACGCGCTCGCCGCCGGCACCGTGACGCCCGAGCCGCAGGTCGGCGAGCCGACGGCCGCGCCGAAGCTGACGCTCGCCGACGGCCGCCTCACGTGGGCCGAGCCGGCCGACCGGGTGCTCGCCCGCATCCGGGGCTGCACGCCCGAGCCCGGCGCGTGGACGACGGCGGGCGGCCGCCGGCTGAAGGTGCTGGCGGCGGCGCCCGCGCGGGACGCGTCCGCGCTCGCTGCCGGCGCCGTGACGGCGACCCCGAACGGCGTGCTCGTCGGCTGCGGCGGCGGCGCGCTCGAGCTCGTCATGGTGCAGCCGGAGGGGCGGGGTGCGATGCCCGCCGACGCCTGGCTGCGCGGTGCGGGGACCGGGGTGCTGCTCGGATGAGCGCGAAGGGCTCGGTGATCAGCCCCGCGCGGGCGATCGCGCTCGAGGTGCTGCGCGGTGTCCGCGAGCGGGACGCCTACGCGAACCTCCTGCTGCCGGTGCTGCTGGACCGGCGCAAGCCGTCGAGGGAGGACGCCGCGTTCGCGACCGAGCTCGCCTACGGCACGCTGCGGCTGGCCGGGCGGTACGACGCGATCATCGCCCGCGCCGCCGGCCGGCCGATCGAGAACATCGACCCGCCCGTGCTCGACGTGCTGCGTCTCGGTGCGCACCAGCTGCTGGCGCTGCGCACCGCGCGGCACGCGGCCGTGCATCAGGCGGTCGAGCAGGCACGGGAGGTCGCCGGCCGGGGCGCCTCCGGCTTCGCGAACGCGGTGCTGCGACGAGTCGGCGAACGGGACGACGCCGCGTGGACCGCGGTGCTCGTGGAGGGCATCGAGGACCGGTACGAGCGCGCCGCGCTCGCGACCGGCCACCCGGTGTGGGTCGTCCGCGAGCTCGACGCGGCACTGATCACGATGGCCGACGGCGGGAGCGATCTCGATGCGCTGCTGGAGGTGGACGACGCGGCGCCGCCCGTCGGCCTCGTCGCGCTGCCGGGGCTCGCGGACCGCGGCGACCTGGTCGATGCCGAGGGGCTGCCCCTGCGCCCCCACCGGCTGTCGCCGATCGGTGTCGAGCTCGACGGCGGCGACCCGGGCCGGCTGCCACTCGTCGCGTCGGGTGTCGTCCGCGTGCAGGATCCGGGCTCGCAGCTCGCCGCGCTCGCGCTGAGCCGGGCCCGCCCGGTGCGGCGGGGTGAGCGCTGGCTCGATCTCTGCGCCGGTCCGGGCGGCAAGGCCGCGCTGCTCGCAGCGGAGGCGCGGATCGGCGGCGCCGAGCTCACGTCGAACGAGATCACCCCGGCTCGCGCCGGGCTGGTCGAGCAGGCGCTCGCCGCGGTGCCGGGGTCGCACTCCGTCGAGATCGGCGACGGCCGCCGGTTCGGGCCCGGGGACCGCCGGTTCGACCGGATCCTGCTCGATGCGCCCTGCTCGGGCCTCGGTGCGCTCCGCCGCCGGCCGGAGGCGCGATGGCGGAAACGCCCGGAGGATCTGCCCGCGCTCGCGGCGCTGCAGGGCGAGCTGCTCGACGCCGCGGTCGCCGCGCTGGCCCCCGGCGGGCTGCTCGCCTACGTCACCTGCTCGCCCGTGATCGCCGAGACGACCGCGGTCGTCGCTGCCGCGCTCCTCCGCCACCCGGGGCTGCGGGCGCTGCCGACCGCGCCGATCGTCGACGCGGTGAGCGACCGCCGCCTCCAGGACGCCGAGCGCGGCACGGCGGTCCAGCTGTGGCCGCACCGCCACGGCACCGACGCGATGTTCATCCAGCTGCTGACCCTGCGCTGACTCACCGTTTTGTAGGCAGGTTCTGCCTACAAAACGGAGAGTCCCGGTGCCGCGAACCGGGTCAGCGGAGGCGGGGCAGCAGTGCCGTCGCGACCGTGGAGGCGGCGCTCGCGTGCCAGGTCCCGGCGCGGTGTGCCCACACGAGCGAGAGCCCGCACCACGCGACGACCCATGCCGCGAGCACGTCGGGCTCGATCGCCAGGCGGTCGGCGAAGCGGCCCAGCCGCCGGTCGAGGCGCGCGGTCGCGACCTGGACGGAGGGGTTGCAGAAGACGTTCGCGACGTCGAACGCCGGATGCCCGACGAGCCCCTTCGGGTCGATCACGATCCAACGGCCGTCGAGCTCGAGCACGTTGCCGTGGTGCAGGTCGCCGTGCAGCGCGACCGATGGCCCTGCCTCGGCGACCAGCCCTCGCGCAACGTCAGCGGTCCGAGCCAGCAGCGGATAGGCCTGCGGCTCGTCGACGAGATCGTGGAACCACTCGGTCAGCGCCACGAGACCGACGGAGGCGGGTGGCGCCGGCATCGCGTGCAGCGCGAGGACGGTCTCGAGCAGCACCCCCTCCGCCTCCGCGGCCGGCACCGTGAGCAGGCTCCGCGTCGCGCGCCGCATCAGGATCGCGTCGTCGTCCGCCTCCAGCACCGGAAGACCGCCGCACCCGCTCCACCAGGCCATCAGCCGCCCGCCGCGACGCTCCTCCTCGATCCGCGCGACCTTGAGCATCACCGGCTCGCCGCCGCGGATTCCGGCGGCGAGGTCGGAGGAGGGGGTGCGCCAGACCTCGCCGGTCGGCTCGGCACCCCACGCGCGGAGCCGCTCCTTGGGATTCATCGGTCCCACCTGTCTCCGTTGTGTAGGAAGGAGGTTCCGACGAAACGGAGGGTCCGACCGAGGGGCGTCATCGGCTGAGCCTCAGCGCAAGCCGGCCGCCGCTTCGGCGACGGCCGCGAGCTCGCCGCTCACGACGAGCTCGCGGATCGCCGCGATGTCGAGCGAGGGCTCCCGGCCGGCGGTGTAGGCGGGTACCACGCTCCGGATCAGCGCGCGGGCGGCCGCCGTGCCGCGACCCGGCTGCTCCGTCGCGAACTCGAGCCCCTGCGCGGCGCAGAGCAGCTCGATCGCCACGACGCCCGCGGCCAGGTCCCCGGCCCGCGCCGCCTGATCTGCCGCGGTGACCCCCTGACTGATGTGGTCCTCCTGCCCTGCGGAGGTGGAGACGCTGTGCACGCTCGCGGGCGATGCCAGGTGGCGCACCTCGCCCGACAGCGCCGCCGCCGCGTACGCCGGGATCATCAGCCCGGGATCGTCGCCGCCCGCGTCGACCAGGAACGGGGGAAGGCCGCTCAGCCTCCCGGTGGTGAGCCGGTCGGTCCGCGCCTGCGACATGCTCGTGAACTGGGACACCGCGATGGCGAGCGCGTCGAGCGCGAGCGCGCCCGGCGCCCCGTGCCCGTTCGCGTTCGGCAGCGGGACCAGCCCCCCGCCGTCGTCGACGAATGCGGGGTTGTCGGTCACGCTGTTCAGGTCGGTCTCGATCACCGTCGTCGCGTAGGCGAGCATGTCCCGCGCAGCGCCGTGGACCTGCGGCACGGCGCGGAGGCTGAGCGCGTCCTGCAGGCGCCGCTCCCGGCCGGCGCCGAGGATCCCGCTGCCGTCGGTCAGCGCGCGCAGCCGGGCGGCCGTCACCGCCTGGCCGGGATGCGGACGGACCGACTGCGCACGGGCGTCGAAGCCGGAGGAGCTGCCGCGCAGCGCCTCGAGCGACATCGCCGCCGCGACGTCCGCGCTCCGGAGGACCCGGTCGACGGCGACCACCGCGAGCGCGCCGACGCCGGTGATCTCATGGACGCCGCTGATCAGGGCCAGCCCCTCGCGCGGCCCAGGACCGTCGGTCGGGATGCCCGCGCGGCGCATCGCCTCGGCCCCGTCCAGCAGCTCGCCGCCGAGCCGGGCGCGTCCTCGGCCGAACGCGACGAGCCCGATGTGGGCGGTCGCGATCAGATAGCCGACCGATCCGCCGCGCGGGGCCCACGGCACGACGCCCGCGTTCAGCATCGCCACCAGGCGTGCCACGAGCGTCGCCCGGACGCCGCTGCGCTCGTGCGCGAGGGCCTGCGCGACGGCGACCATGATCGCGCGGACGACGCGCGGTTCCCACGGCTTGCCGACGCCGCTCGCGTGACTCGCGAGCAGCACCAGCTGGCGCTCCGCCGCGTCCGCCGGGCCGATCGGGTCGCCCACGCGGTCGCCGACCCCGGTCGTCAGCCCGTAGACCGGTGTCCCCGTCGCCGCGAGGTCGAGCAGCCGGCCGTGCCCCGCCTCCACCCCCTGCAGGACGGAGGGGGCGACGGCGGTCCGAGCGCCGTCGGCGACCGCCGCCACATCGGCGGCGGTGAGCGGGCGGGTCCCGAGCGGAACGATGGCGGTCACGCCGGGATCCTGCCATCCGCGGAGTCGGCGGCACGCGCCGCCGACCCCGCCGGACTGGTGCTCAGCCGAGGTCGTGCGCCTGCACCCAGTCGGCGGCCACGGTGTCGATCGGCTGCTTGTCCGTCAGCTTCGCGTTCATCTCGACCAGGTCGTCGGTGGTGAGCGCCGCCGAGACCTTGTCCAGCACCGCGTCGACCGCGTCGGACTTCTTGCCGGACGCGATCAGCGGCACGATGTTCTGCGCGGGGAACAGGTTCTTGTCGTCCTTCAGCGGGAACAGCGCCGCGATGTTGGGGTCCGTCGAGAAGACGTCGCCGGCATCGATCTGCCCGTTCTTCAGCGCCGCGAGGGTCAGCGGTCCGCCCGCGTCGAGTGCCCGGAACTGCTTGAAGTTCAGCCCGTACAGGGTCTTGAGGCCGACGGCCCCCTCCTTGCGGGTCTTCCACTCCGGCGGTCCGCCGACGACGAGCTTCGACGCGTAGGGCTGCAGGTCGGAGATCGTGGTGAGCGAGTACTTCGCCGCGGTCGCCTTCGTCACGGTGAGCGTGTCCGCGTCCGCGGCTCCGGAGGGCGTCAGCATCTCGATCCCGGACGGCAGGGCCGTCTTCAGCGCGGCGGCGACGTCGTCGGGCGAGCTGGCCTCCGCCTTCGGGTCGAGGTAGCTGAGCGTCGCGCCCGTGTACTCGGGCAGCAGGTCGATCGAGCCGTCCTGCAGCGCCGGGAAGTAGACCTCGCGGCTCCCGATGCTCAGCTTCGTCGTCGCCTTCACGCCGGCGCCGGTCAGCGCCTTCGCGTAGATCGTGGCGAGCAGCTCGCTCTCCGGGAAGTTCGCCGATCCGACGACGATCGACGTGGTCCCCGTGCTGCTGCTCTCCGCCGGAGCGGCCGAGAGCGGATCGCCGGACGAGCAGGCGGTGAGGGAGATCGGGATCGCCGCGATCACGGCGATCGCGGCGATTCGGGTGCGCAGGTGCATGGCGGTCTCGTTCCTTCGGAGGTGGTGGTGCTGTGGGGACGGTGCGGTCGGTGCTCAGCCGGAGATGGCGGCGGGGGTGGGGATCGGGCGGCGGGCGCGGACGGCCCGGGTCAGGCCGGGCGACACGGCGAAGCGGCCCAGCAGGACGAACAGCAGGTCGAGCACGACCACGAGCAGCGCGACCAGGACGGCCCCGGCGACCATCTGCCCGTAGTCGTTCGACGCGAGTCCGTCGATGATCAGGCGGCCGAGCCCACCGAGGGAGACCGAGGCGGCGATCGTCGCGGTCGACACGATCTGCAGCACGCCGCCCCGGACGCCGGAGAGGATCAGCGGCAGCGCGCACGGCAGCTGCACGCCGAACAGGATGGCGCGGTCGCTCATCCCCATGCCCCGTGCCGCGTCGACCACGGCGGGCTCGACCGCCGCGATGCCGGCGTAGGCGCCGGTCATCACCGGCGGCACGGCCAGCACGATCAGCACGATGAGGCTCGGGACGAGGAACGCGAGCTCGGAGGCGAACGCGGGGCTGAGCAGGACGACGAGCAGGACGAGGAGCCCGAGGGAGGGCAGCGCGCGGAGGGAGTTCGCGACACCCGCGATCACGGCGGTCCCGCGACCGGTCTGTCCCACCCGGATGCCGATCGGCAGTCCGATCGCCAGCGCGATGAGCAGGGACGCGCCGCTGTACGCGATGTGCTGTCCGAGCAGTGTGAGGATCCCCTCCTGGCCGACCCAGTGCGCGGGCACGAAGAGGTAGTCGGTCATGCGGTCGCCCCGCTCCGGCGTCGCCACGGCGTGAGCAGCCGGTCGGCGAGCAGGATCAGGCCGTCGAGGCACACCGCGAGCAGCAGGCACAGCACGATGCCGACCATGATCGGCGTGACGAACTGCAGCTGCATGCCCTGCGTGAAGAGCGAGCCGAGCTGGTCGATGCCGATCAGCGACGCGACCGACACGATGCTGACGGCGGAGGCCGTCGCGACGCGCAGCCCCGCGAGCACCACCGGCGTCGCGATCGGCAGCTCGATCGTGAGGAAGCGCCCGAGGCGTCGGTAGCCCATCGCCTCGGCGGCCTGCCGCGCCTCCGGCGACACGGACCCGAGGCCGTCGACGACGGTCCGCACGAGCAGTGCGAACGCGTAGACCGCGAGCGCCACTACGACGTTGAGCGGGTCGAGGATCCTGGTGCCGATGACCCTCGGCAGCAGCACGAACAGCGCAAGCGACGGCACCGTGTAGAGCACGCCGGACACGCCGAGGATCAGGGTCCGCAGCAGCGGGACGCCGTGCGCGAACCAGCCGACGGGGATCGCGAGCGCCAAACCGATCAGCACGGGGGCGACGCTCAGCACGAGATGCGCGACCAGCAGCCCGACGATCGAGGGGGCGGTCGCGGCGATCCAGGAGAGGTCGATCATGCGCGCGCGGCCGTGCCGTGCTCGCGGGTGAGCGCCCCGGTGACCTCCGCGAGCGCGACCGTGCCGGCGTACCGGCCGTCGCCGTCGACGACGATCCCACGGCCGTCCGGGGCGCTGAGCGCCGCGTTCAGCAGACGCCGGAGGGAGTCGTCGCGCCGGGCGGGTGTGCTCGTGACGGTGATCCGCTCGGCCAGCACCGGGCCGGCCTCGCCGGGGCCGGACCAGCCGAGCGGGATGCCCGCTGCATCGACGACCGGACGCCATCCGCGGTCGCCCGCTGTCCGGTCGGCACCGACCACCAGCGCCTGCTCGTCGTCGATCGCGAGCGAGCTCGCGTGGACGTAGCCGAGCGAGCGGTAGCCGCGGTCCCCGCCGACGAACTCGGCGACGAACGCGTCGCCGGGATCGCGCAGCAGCTCCTCGGGCGGTGCGAGGCGCACCAGATCGCCTCCGGTGCGGAACACGGCGATCTGGTCGCCCATCGTCAGGGCCTCGTCGATGTCGTGGGTGACCATGACGATCGTCTTGCCGAGCTCGCGCTGCAGCTGCAGGAACTGCTGCTGCAGCTGAGCGCGGACGACCGGATCGACGGCGCTGAACGGTTCGTCCATCAGCAGCACGTCGGGGTCGGCGGCGAGCGCGCGCGCGACGCCCACGCGCTGCTGCTGGCCTCCGGAGAGCTGCCACGGGTACCTGGCGGCGAGTTCGGGGGCCAGTCCCACGCGATCCAGCAGCTCGGCCGCCCGAGTCCGAGCCGCCCGCTTCCCGATGCCGGCGAGTCGCGCGGTGGTCGCGACGTTGTCGACGATCGTGCGGTGCGGGAAGAGTCCGACGTGCTGGATGACGTAGCCGATCCGCCGCCGCAGGGCGATCAGATCCATGTCGAGCGTCGGCTCGCCGTCGAGCAGGATCCGGCCGCCGGTCGGCTGGATCAGGCGGTTGATCATGCGGAGGGAGGTGGTCTTGCCGCATCCGGAGGGGCCGACCAACGTCGTCAGCTGACCGGTCGCGGCCGTGAAGCTGAGATCGCCGATCGCGACGGTGCCGTCGGGGTAGCGCTTCTCGACGTGCTCGAAGGTGATCATCGGGTCGCTCCCGCCGCCGCGATGCGGCCGGCCAGCACCGTCTCGGCCTCCGCGACCAGGCAGTCGCCGATCCGGACGAGGTCCCTCGGATCGACGACGCGGTAGCTGGGGACGAGGCAGGAGAGGGCGCCGGCGACGCGGGATGCGACCCGGATGGGCGCGGAGACCGCGGTGACGTCCTTCTCGGCGCCCTCCGCGACGACGACGTATCCGTCCAGCCCGGCCTCACCGAGCAGCACGCGACCCACCGCCGTGCCGTCCAGCGGGATGCTGCGGCCGGCCCAGCCGACGTGGCGCACCGACTGGGTGCCCTCCACGATCGCGAGGTGCATCGCGGTGTGCCCCGCCCCGAAGACGCTGAGGTAGCAGGACTCGGTCGTGATCGCGGCGACCCGCTGCATCGCGGGCCGCGCCAGCGTGATGAGCGAGTCGTTGGAGAGCGCCGCCGCGCCGAGCTGCACCAGGTGGGGACCGGCCGTGAACAGGCCGTCCGCGCCGCGCCGCACGAACTCGCGGGCCTCGAGCGCTCGCAGCAGGCGCAGCGCGGTGCTCGGGGAGAGGTCGGCGCCTCTCGCGACCTCGGCGAGTGAGATCTCGCCCGCGGTGCACACGAGGCTGAGCAGCGAGAGGGCCCGATCGATGGTGCGCATGCCCTGGCCGGTCGCCGGCTCCGCTGTCATGACGTCACGGTATCGACGCCGTATTTCCAGGGATAGCAGCGAATGTTTCCGTCTGGTGACAAATCCTTGCTACTGGGTGGCACGTCCCTGAGCGGGCGGCGGGCGGTGCGGAGGGTCGCCGATCGAGCCGCCGACGCGGCGGGAGAGGGTGGCCGCCGCGCGGCGGACCTGCTGCAGGATGCGGCTGCGGTCGGCCGTCCCCTGGGTCTCGAACGTCACCGCGACGCTCGCGACCGGCCAGTCGTTCGGGCCGAGCACCGCCGCTGCGATCGAGGTCAGGCCCGCGGTCACGCTGCCCTCCTCCGTCGCGAACCCGTCCTGCGCCGCGGTCGCGAGCAGGCGGCGCAGCTCGGCAGGGCCCGCGGGGCCCGCCGCGTTCCGGGTCACGAACGCCGCGGCGTCCGGGTACAGCGCTCGCAGCTGCGCGGCGGGCAGCGCCGCGAGCATCGCCCGTCCGCTCGCCGTGAGGTGCGCGGGGAGGCGGACACCGACGTCGGTCACCAGCACGCGTCGATGACGAGCGCGCTCCTCGACCAGGTAGACCACATCGCGGCCGTGCAGCGCCGCCAGGTGGGCGCTCTCGCCGAGCCGGTCGGCGAGCGCCGCGATGACGGGCACGCCGAGCCTGGTCAGCGGCTCCTGGCGGGAGTAGCCGGAGCTCAGCTCGAAGGCGGCGATCCCGAGCCCGTACCGTCTCGACTCGCGGAGGTGCAGCACGAACCCGTGCCGGTCCAGCGCCGCGAGCAGGTGGTAGGTGGTCGACCGGGGCGCGCCGATCGCCGCCGCGATCGTCGCCGCCGCGACGGGACCCCGCTGGCCGGCGAGGAACGTGAGGATCCGCAGCGTCGCCTCCGCCGCGGGCACCTGCGCCGCCGCAGTCGGCACTGTCGCCACCTCCACCTCCACCGCCCCCGTCCTGTGACCTGGATGTTTCGGGTCTCGGATCCGAGACGGGAGACGACCGTATCCGATCCCGTCGGCCGGGCGGTGGTGTGCACTGGCAGCGAAAGAACGAAGGAGCCCCCATGGAGCAGTCGACCGTTCCCGCAGTCCGCGCCGCGCGCGGCACCGAGCTGACCGCGAAGAGCTGGCAGACCGAGGCACCGCTGCGGATGCTGATGAACAACCTCGACCCCGAGGTCGCCGAGCACCCGGAGGACCTCGTCGTCTACGGCGGCACCGGCAAGGCGGCGCGGTCGTGGGAGGCGTTCGACGCGATCGTCCGCACGCTGCGCGAGCTGGAGTCCGACGAGACGCTGCTCGTGCAGTCCGGCAAGCCGGTCGGCGTCTTCCGCACCCACGAGTGGGCGCCGCGGGTGCTGATCGCGAACTCCAACCTCGTGGGGGACTGGGCGACCTGGCCGGAGTTCCGCCGACTCGAGGCGCTGGGGCTGACCATGTACGGGCAGATGACCGCCGGTTCGTGGATCTACATCGGCACGCAGGGCATCCTGCAGGGCACCTACGAGACGTTCGCCTCGGTCGCCGAGACGCTGCGGGCGAAGGGCGGCGACGGCACCCTCGCCGGCACCCTGACGGTCACGGGCGGCGCGGGCGGGATGGGCGGCGCGCAGCCGCTCGCGGTCACGCTGAACGGCGGGGCGGTGCTCGTCGTCGACGTCGACCGCAGCCGGCTCGAGCGCCGCCGCGACAAGCGGTACCTCGACGAGGTGGCGGACGACCTCGACGACGCCCTCGCCCGGGTGCTCGCCGCGAAGGCGGAACGCCGCGCGCTCTCCGTCGGCCTCGAGGGCAACCAGGCCGAGGTGCTGCCCGAGCTGCTCCGCCGGGGTGTCGCGGTCGACATCGTGACCGACCAGACCAGCGCGCACGACCCCCTCTACTACCTGCCGGCGGGTGTCCCGTTCGCCGACTGGCACGACCGGGCGGCGGCGGATCCGGAGGGGTTCACCATCGCTGCGCGCGAGTCGATGGCCGCGCACGTCGCCGCGATGGTCGGCTTCCAGGCCGCGGGCGCCGAGGTCTTCGACTACGGCAACTCCCTTCGCGCGGAGGCGCAGCTCGGCGGCAACGACCTGGCGTTCGCGTTCCCCGGCTTCGTCCCCGCCTACATCCGCCCGCTGTTCGCGGAGGGGAAGGGCCCGTTCCGCTGGGTCGCGCTCTCCGGCGACCCGGCCGACATCGCCGCGACGGACCGCGCGATCCTGGAGCTGTTCCCGGACGACGACCGGCTGCGCCGCTGGATCGAGGCCGCGGGGGAGAAGATCGAGTTCGAGGGCCTGCCCGCCCGGATCTGCTGGCTCGGCTACAAGGAGCGGCACCTCGCGGGGCTGAAGTTCAACGAGATGGTCGCGTCGGGCGAGCTGTCCGCGCCGATCGTGATCGGCCGCGACCACCTCGACTCCGGGTCCGTCGCCTCGCCCTACCGGGAGACCGAGGCGATGGCCGACGGCTCCGACGCGATCGCCGACTGGCCGCTGCTGAACGCGCTGCTGAACACCGCCTCCGGCGCGACCTGGGTGTCGATCCACCACGGCGGCGGGGTCGGGATCGGCCGCTCGATCCACGCGGGCCAGGTCATCGTCGCGGACGGCACCGACCTCGCGGCGGAGAAGATCGCGCGGGTGCTGACGAACGATCCGGGCACCGGGGTGATGCGGCACGTCGACGCCGGATACGCCCGCGCGAAGGACGTCGCGGCCGAGCGCGGGCTGTGGGTCCCGTCGGTGCCGGAGCTCGATCAGCGAGCATGAGCGCGGTCGCGGAGATGACCGTTCTCGGTCTCCTGGGTGAGCTCGACGACATCGGGCGCGACGAGCGCGGCGGCTGGACCCGCCCCGGGTTCGGGGCCGCCGACCTGCAGCTGCGCGCCTGGTTCGTCGATCGCGCGACCGGCATCGGGCTCGACGTGCAGCACGACCGCAACGGCAACCTCTGGGCCTGGTGGGGAGCGCCGGGTCCCGACGCCGTCGTCACCGGCAGCCACCTCGACTCCGTGCCGGGGGGCGGCCGGCTCGACGGCCCGCTCGGTGTCGTGTCGGCGCTCGTCGCGGTCGGTCGCCTCCGCGCCTCCGGGTTCGCTCCCGCCCGGCCCCTCGCCGTCGCCGTGCTCGCGGAGGAGGAGGGCTCCCGGTTCGGCATCGCCTGCCTCGGCTCGCGGCTGCTGACCGGGGCGGTCGACCCGCTCGCGGTGATCCCGGAGGGGTTCGCCGGGCTCGACCGGGACCGCGCGGGTCGTGACGACGCGACCCTGGCCCGCATCGGCCGGTTCGTCGAGCTGCACGTCGAGCAGGGCCGCGGCCTCGTCGACCTCGACGCGCCCATCGGTCTCGCGACCGGCATCCTGGCGCACGGCCGCTGGCGCCTCACGATCACGGGCCGCGGCGATCACGCGGGCTCGACCCGGATGACCGACCGCTCCGACCCGGTCGTCGCGGCGGCGCGGGTCGTGCTCGCGGTGGAGGAGGCGGCGCTCGCCGTCCCCGGCTCCCGCGCGACGGTCGGCCGGATCGAGGCCGTACCGGGTGGCACGAACGTCATCGCCTCCCGCGTCGAGCTGTC
>NZ_CAXTHO010000029.1:0-24462 GCF_964244015.1 uncultured Amnibacterium sp.
GGGGCGATCCTCGTCGAGTCTCCGACCTCGGCGTTTCAGCCCACCTCGACGAACTCGCCGCGCACCTCGACCTCGTCGCCGTGGGTCAGCTGTCTGCCACGCCGGCGTTCGACTTCCCCGTTCACGCGCACCTGGCCGTTGGTGATCGCCTGCCGGGCGTCCGCACCCTGGTCGATCAGGTCGGCGAGCTTCAGGAACTGACCCAGCCGGATGGAGTCGTCTCGGATCGAGACTGTTCGCGTACTCACGGCTTCTCACGCACGCCTGGCATTCTCCGGCATCCCTTGATCAGCTCTGCCCACGAGAAAGTCCCGGGGACTCTTGAGGTTCCGGGACCTCGCGAAGCGGGGACGGGACTTGAACCCGTGACGCCGTGATCCGAATTAACGGGTTCTCACGAGTAAGTGCGGGGTGGTACTCGTTCACAGTCGTGATGTGAGCAGCGATTTCAAGAACTCGCTGGATCACAGGAATACGCGCTGGATGGTGCTCCATCTGCGGGGTGAGTGCGGGATATGGGTCGGGCGCGCCAGCGGAGCAGGTCTTCGGAGCGTGCCGGGCGACCGTCGAGGAGGTCGGCGATCACCCGACACGAGGTCTCAGGCGCCGTGCTTCACGAGGAACCGGCGCTGCTCGGCGGCGTGCTCCCGGTCCTCGGGGCTCTGGCTGCCGAACCCGCCGTGCGGCATCGCCTCGAAGACGTGCAGCTCGGCCTCCACCCCTGCGGCGCGCAGCTTGCGGTGCATCCGGACAGTGTTGGAGAGGAACAGGTCGCGAGTGCCGCTCTGCAGGAACGTCGGCGGGAAGCCGGTGACGTCGCCGAAGATCGGAGAGAGGTACGGGTTCGTCAGGTCGGCGCCATTCGCGTAGAGGTCGTTGACCACCTTCAGGCTGTGCAGCACGTTGTCGACGCCCTCGAGCACCTGGAACGTGTCGCCGGACTCGGTGAGGTCGATCTCCGGCGTGTTGAGCACCAGCGCGGCGGGGAGGGGCAGTCCTTCGTCCTTGGCGCGGAGCGTGAGCGCCGCGGCGAGGTTCCCGCCCGCTGATCCGCCGCCGACGAACACCTTCGACGGGTCGTGGTCGGTGATCACGCGGCGGTAGACGGTCGTGACGTCGTCGAGCGCGGCGGGATAGGGGTGCAGCGGCGGCATCCGGTAGTCGACGCCCCAGGTGAGCATTCCGGCGGAGAGCGCCGCCATCGACGACATGATCCGGCACGCCTCACCGCCGCCCATGAGCAGGCCGCCGCCGTGGATGTCGATGTAGATCGGTTCGCCGTCGCGCGCCTCGACGCCGTGCGGACGGATCGCGTAGACGGTCACGCCGTGGATGTCGAGCGTTTCGACGTCGACCGGCAGCTCCGCGGTCAGGAACTGCTGCGTGATGTAGGCGTTCGACTGGTCGACCATCGCCACCCACGCGTCGACGTCCTCAGTGGGCGGGTACTGCGTCGGGGGCGCCTGGAACGAGAGCCACTGCTGCGCCTGCTCGCTGATGGTGCTGGGCGCGGGGAAGCTGCGATCGCTCATGCGCGCACCTCCACGGCGTCGTTCGCGGCGGATCCGACTTCGTTGTGCTGTCCGTGCATCACTGCTCCAATCGATCTCTCCCGGACGGTCTGTCCCGGAGCGCTAGTAGGTACTGGAGCGGCGCCGCTTCTTGCGGTCGGCCGCCGAGTTCATCCCTTGGTCGTCGGGCCCTTCAGAGCTGCCGCGATGGTCGCCATGGTCGAGCTGTCCGAGAGCGTCGCGGTGTCACCGATCGTGCGGTGCTCCGCGACGTCACGGAGGAGGCGGCGCATGATCTTTCCCGAGCGAGTCTTCGGCAGCTCAGGGACCACGAGGATCCGCTTCGGACGCGCGATCGGCCCGATCTCGCTGACGACGTGCTGAGAGAGCTCCGCCACTGCGGCGTCGAGGTTGTCGCCGAGCTCTTCGACGGACGCGCGGAGGATGACGAAGGCGACGATCGCCTGACCGGTTGTGGCATCGTTCGCCCCGACCACGGCGGCCTCTGCGACCGCGACGTGGGACACGAGCGCCGACTCCACCTCCATGGTCGAGATGCGGTGCCCGGACACGTTCATCACATCGTCGACGCGACCGAGCAGCCAGATGTCGCCGTCGGCGTCGTAGCGGGCGCCGTCGCCGGCGAAGTAGTACCCCTGGGCGGCGAACCGATCCCAGTAGACCTCCTTCGTCCGCTCGGGATCGCCCCAGATCCCGCGGGTCATCGCCGGCCAGGGCTGGTCGATGACGAGGTAGCCGCCGCCGCCCGGGCCCTCGGGTTCGCCCTGCTCGTCGACGATCTGCACGGAGATCCCCGGCAGTGGGCGCTGCGCCGACCCGGGTTTGGTCGCAACGACGCCGGGCAGCGGCGCGACCATGATGGCGCCGGTCTCGGTCTGCCACCAGGTGTCCACGATCGGTGCCTCGCCATGACCGATGTGGTCCCGGTACCAGATCCAGGCCTCGGGGTTGATGGGCTCTCCGACGCTGCCGAGCAGGCGGATGGATGAGAGGTCGTACCCGTCGGGGATCTCCTCGCCCCACTTCATGAAGGTCCGGATGAGGGTGGGGGCGATGTAGTAGACCGAGACGCCGTACTGCTGGATGAGCTCGAAGTGCCGGCCCTGGTGAGGCGTGTTCGGAGTGCCCTCGTACATCACCTGCGTCGTCCGGTTGGCGAGGGGCCCGTAGACGATGTAGGTGTGCCCGGTGATCCAGCCGACGTCCGCTGCGCACCAGTAGACGTCCGAGTCCGGCTTGATGTCGAAGACGACCCGGTGCGTGTACGACGCCTGGGTGAGGTAGCCGCCGCTGGTGTGCAGGATCCCCTTCGGACGACCGGTGGTGCCCGATGTGTAGAGGATGAACAGCGGGTGCTCGGCATCGAACGCCTCGGCGGCGTGCTCCGCCGACTGCCGAGCGACGACGTCGTGCCACCACAGGTCGCGGCCGGGAGCCATCGCGACGTCGGTACCGGTCCGGCGGACGACGATCACGTGATCGAAATCAGCGGCATCCAGGGCCTCGTCGACGTTCTCCTTCATCGGCGCTGCGGTGCCGCGTCGGAACTGCCCATCCGAGTTGATGACGACGCGGGCGCCTGCGTCGTCGACGCGTGCGCGGAGGGATGATGCGGAGAACCCGCCGAAGACCACGGAGTGCACCGCGCCGATTCGGGCGCAGGCGAGCATGCTGACGACCGCCTCCGGGATCATCGGCAGCTGGATGACGACCCGGTCGCCTGCGCGGACGCCGAGCTCCTCGAGTGCGTTGGCGGCACGGCAGACCTCGTCCTTGAGCTCCGCATAGGTGATGTCCCGCGTATCGCCCGGCTCACCCACCCAGTGCAGCGCAACCTGGGCGCCGAAGCCCGCGTCGACGTGGCGGTCGACGCAGTTGACCGCCACGTTCAGCCGTCCGCCTACGAACCAGCGGGCGACGGGCTTCTGTGACCAGTCGAGGACCTGCTCCCAGGGGCTCTCCCACTGGAGTCCCTGCGCCTGCGCCGCCCAGAATGCCTCGCGATCGGCGTCGGCCTCCACGTACAAAGATTCGTCCGCGTTGGCGCTCGCTGTGAACGTCGACGTGGGCGGGAACGTCCTCGTCTCGCTCAGCAGGCTGTCGAACGTCGAACCGAGCTCATCGAGATCGGAGCCGCTCTCGGAGACGGAACCGGCTCGCGGCGTCGGAACGGTCATGGATCTCCCCATCGAGGTCATTCGAGCGCAGCAGGTTGAACCTGCACTCCGTGCCTTCTATCGTGACACTAAGTGTCAATGCCGTGCAACGCGGTCGAACAGGTCGGGAGGCCGCGGATGTCCTCGACCGCCGGCATGCTCAGGATCGACCCGGCCGAGCCCGACGTGGTCTCGAAGGCGCAGCGAGCACAGGCCGAGACGGTCGCGCGCCTGAGCACGGCTGCGATCGAGCTGTTCGAAGGCCAAGGTTTCGAGGCCACGACGGTGGATGAGATCACCCAGCGCGCAGGTGTGAGCCGACGGACCTTCTTCCGGTACTTCCCGACGAAGGAGGACGTCCTCTTCGCCGGGCACGCCGATCAGGTCGTGAGGCTGGAGCGGCAGCTGGATCTTCGCTCCGACAGCCCTGCGAGTTGTGCGGCCGATGCGCTGCGCGTCCTGGTGTCGGAGATCGCCGACGACCCGCGCGCGCTCCGCTACGGGCGCGTGGTCGGCACGACCCCAGCGCTGCAAGACCGCGAGATCCTCTGGTTCGCCGAGTACCAGAGCCGGATCGGTGCCTACCTCGCGGAGTTCGAGACGAGCGTCCGAGGCGAGCGATTCGCGCACATCCTCGCGGGGGCGCTGCTGGCAGCAGTTCGCCAGACGCTCGCCGCCTGGGGCTCCGGCGCGGTGCGGGAACCCGTCGCGCTCTTCGTCGAGCTCGCCGACGACGTCGTCGAGTCGATGGCTCCCGGCGGGCCGGCCGCCTCCACCGGGCCCACGTCCGCCGCGCCCGGCACGGTCGTCGTCACCACGAACCTCTCGCCCGCACAGATCGCACGTCTCATCGAAGGAGCTGAGCAATGATCCGCATCATCCTGTCCGGACCGCCAGGAGCGGGGAAGGGGACCCAGGGCAAGCGGCTCGCCGCCGCGCTCGCCGTCCCCGCGATCTCCACCGGCGACCTGTTCCGCGACCAGGTGCGACGCCGCACCGAGACGGGGGTCGCGCTCGAGGCGCTCGTCGCCGCCGGCGACTTCGTCCCGGACGCGATCACCAACGCGATGGTTGCGGAGCGGCTCGAGCAGTCGGACGCAGCGAACGGCTTCATCCTCGACGGCTACCCCAGGACGCCCGACCAGGTCGTCGAGCTCGACCGGATGCTCGCCGCCCGTGGCGTGGCGCTCGATGCGGCGGTACTCCTCGACGTGCCCGACGACATGGTCGCGACGCGGCTCGCCGGCCGAGCCGAGCTCGGCCGAGCCGACGACACGGATGAGGTCATCCGGCATCGGATCGCCCTGTACCACCGTGAGACCGCGCCGCTCACCGTGCTCTTCGATGCCCGCGGCCTGCTCGTCCGCGTCGACGGCTCCGATCTTCCCGACGTGGTCCAGGCGCGACTGCTCGCCGCGCTCGAGCCGCTCCGCCGCCGCGCGTCGACGGCCGCCTGATCCCGCTGCGACGAGGAGCGCGACCGTGGCGATCCTGATCAGGGACCTGCACGACGACGATCTGGACGGGATCCTGCAGCTGTGGGAGCTCGTCCGCTCGACCGGCCCGGCGCCGGTCTACTCGCTCGCGGAGGTGATCGCCTCGTGTCAGAAGGACCACGCGGTGGTCGCTGTGGAGGCGGGCCGGGTCGTGGGCGCCGCGGTCGGGCGAGCCGCGCACGCGCAGGGGTGGATCGTCTTCTTCGCGGTCGACCGATCACACGTCGAGACCGACATCGGCTCCCGACTGCTGTCAGCACTGGAGCGGCGGATGCTGCCGCTCGGATTGGCGAAGCTGTCCGTCCTCCTCGCTGAAGGTGACGACCTCGTCGACGGGTTCGAGTCGGCCGGATTCGAGCCGCGCCAGAGCCTTCGCTACCTGGAGCGCGTCATCCCGGTGCAGCGCCAGGAGCTGGGTGTCCTGCAGGAGCTCGGCGGGCGACTGCTCCGCCGCGATCTCTGGGGCGAGGTCGCCGGGATGCGCACCGAGAAGGCGCTGCTCGAGCAGCGCCTCGTGCTGCCGCTCGCGCAGCCCGATCTCGCAGCCGAGTTCGGTGTCGTGCCGCCGCGTGCGGTGATGCTGTTCGGTCCTCCCGGGACGGGCAAGACGACCTTCGCGCGCGCGGTCGCCTCCCGGCTCGGCTGGCCGTTCGTCGAGGTGTTCCCCTCTCGTCTCGCTGCCGACGAACGAGGACTGCCGGCCGCGCTCCGCGACACCTTCCTCAAGGTGGCGGAGCTGGAGCACGCCGTCCTCTTCATGGACGAGGTCGAGGAGGTCGCGTCTCGACGTCGGGGCGATCCGCCGTCGGCGATGCAGGGCGTCACCAACGAGCTGCTGAAGCTGATCCCGGAGTTCCGGGACCAGCCGGGCCGCCTGCTGATCTGCGCCACGAACTTCATCCGCGCGCTCGACGGGGCGTTCCTCCGCCACGGCCGGTTCGACTACGTGATCCCGATCGGCCTGCCGGACGAGGATGCGCGGCGGGCGATCTGGGAGCGGTACATCCCCGGCTCGGTGATCGGCTCGATCGATCTGTCGCGCCTCGTCGAGCGCAGTGACGGACTCACTCCTGCCGACATCGAGTACGCCGCAAGGGCGGCCTCACAGTCCGCGCTCGAACGCGCGCTCCGCGACCCCGACCCGGCGGTCGGCACCCTCGTGACCGAGGACTACCTCCTCGCCCTCAGGGGCACGAGAGCGACGGTCTCGGCCGAGACCGCCGCCGAGTTCTTCCAGGACATCGAAGTGCTCGCTCGGCTCTGAGGAGGACGCCGTGACGATCGGCGCCCGCGCCCGTCGAGGTGGCGGGCGCGGGCCGATCGTCGCCAGTCCGATCAGGCGGTCGGCAGCTGCAGCGCGCCGGACAGCACTGCTGCGACGACGCCGCCATCGACGAGCAGGTCGGTGCCAGTGATGAACGACGCGTCGTCGCTGAGGAGGAAGCGAGCGGCGCGGAGGATGTCGTCGGGATCTCCCAGGCGCCCGGTGCCGGACGCGTCGACCATCGCGCGCATCACAGCGCCCGACTCCCCGGCGAGCTCCTGCTCGCCCATCGGGGTCGCGATGACGCCGGGGCTGATCGAGTTGATGCGTGCACCGCGCGCGCCCCACGAGAGGCTGGCCGAGCGAACGCGCAGCTGGTTCGCACGCTTCGCGATCCCGTAGGCGGCGCCGGGATCGGGGACGGCCCCCGCGGCGAGGAACGGCAGGGCGAGCAGGTCGTCCGAGGGCGTGAACTGCAGGCCCTGAGCGAGCTCTGCCGGCAGCTGCTCGCCGGTCATCGTGCCGGCCATGCTGGCGATGACGACGCCAGCGCCACCCTCAGCGATCACCTTCCCGAACTCCTCGAGGCCGAACGCGACGCCGGCGAGGTCGACGCCCAGGATCGCCGCGACTGACGCCTGCGTCGGCGACAGGCCTGCGGTCCAGGCGACCTTGGTGATCGGCCCGAGTGCTGCGGCGTCCTGCGCCAGCGCAGCGACCGATTCGTGCGACGAGACGTCTACGAGATGTGCGGTCGCTTCGATGCCATCGGCCTTGAGTGCGGCGGTCACCCGATCGAGCGCTGCCTGGCTGAAGTCCGCGAGCACGACCTTCGCGCCGGTGCCCAGCTGGCGGGCGATGGCCCCTCCCATCCCACCGACTCCGACGACGACCACGACGTTATTGGACATGAGCTTCCCTTCGTTGGGGCGACCTGCCGGCGGAGGGTGTCCACCGGTTAACGAGTCGGCTGTATCGTAATACCTCGTGACTTCGGAAACCGCGTCCGCGCCGCGCGGTCGAGGGCGCCCTCGGAGCGAGCAGGCGCGGATCGCGATCCTCGCGGCCGCCCGCGATCTCGTCCTCGAGTCCGGATACGAGCAGCTGACGATCCAGGCGATCGCCGCGCGGGCCGGCAGCAGTCGCCAGACCGTCTACCGATGGTGGACGTCCAAGGCGCTCATCGTCGCGGACCTCGTCATGGACGGCGAGCTCCGCCTGCCGACCGCCACGATCCCCGACACGGGCGATCTGGAAGCGGACCTGGTCGCCTGGCTCGACGGCGCCACCTCGGCGTTCGCCGACCCGCAGGTCGGCCCGCTCGTCCTGGCGCTCGTCACCGCGGCGACGGACAGCGAGGCCGAGGCCCGACTGCTGTACGAGATGAGCACCGGCCCGTTCCATGGAGCGCTCGTCGATCGGCTCCTCCGCGGTGCGGACGCCGGGCAGATTGCGACGTCCGCCGACCCGACCGCCATGGCGGACGCGCTCATCGGCACGGTGCTGTTCCGAGCGCTCACCCCCGGTGCCCGTCCCGCGCCGTCGGCCGCAGTCGTCCGGACGCTGCTCGGAATCCCGCGCGCTTGAACTCTTCCGCTCATTCCTCATCGCAGCACCGACGAAAGGCATCGCACTGATGACGCAGACCGCAGTGATCACCGGAGGCGCAGGCGGCATGGGCCTCGCCACCGCCAAGCTCATGGGCAAGGACCACCGCGTGGTGATCGTCGACCTCGATCAGACGCGCCTCGACGCCGCAGCCGTCGAACTCGCTGCCGCCGGCGTCGAGGTGGACACCGTCGTGTGCGACATCACCGACCGGGCATCGGTCGATCGAGCGCTCGAGCAGGCGGCGTCGAAGGGTGATCACGTCCGCGCTGTCGTGCACACAGCCGGTGTCAGCCCCCAGATGGGCTCCGCCGCGAAGGTCGCGCGGATCAACGGCACCGGCACGGTGAACGTCACCCAGGCCTACCTCGCCCGTGCCGGCGAGGGGGACGTCCTCGTCAACGTCGCATCGACGGCCGGTCACGGGCTCCCGAAGGTGCTGCTCCCGTCCGGCGCATTTCGGCTCGCGGAGAAGAACCCGGCCGCGTTCGAGGCCGCGATCGTCCGCCGTGCCCGAGTGGGCGGCAAGAAGTGGCATTCGGGCATCGCGTACGGCATCAGCAAGGCGTTCGTCCTCTGGTACACGAGGGCGCAGGCGGTCGCGTTCGGCGCCCGCGGTGCTCGCATCGTCTCCGTCTCGCCCGGCAGCTTCGACACCGCCATGGGGCGCCTCGAGAAGGACCACGGCGCGAGCGAGTTCCTGAAGGTCTCGGCGATCAAGCGGTTCGGCAAGCCCGAGGAGATCGCGGCCGTCCTCGCGTTCTGCGCGAGCACCGGGCCGGGCTACCTGACCGGGATGGACATCCTCGTCGACGGCGGCACGAGGGCCGGTGCGGAGTTCAAGAAGGCGCGCTGACGCACGGACGCGGTCCCCGAGCACGACTCACCGACTGAAGGACTGGACCCATGGACGCTGCACGACTGCACCCCGAGCTCCGCTCGATCTTCCGATTCGTCCCCAACCTGCCCATCGGAGCGCCATGGCGGATCCGGGGGATCCGGAAGGCCATGAGCCTCCTCCCGGCGTTCGCGGTCCCCTCCGGCATGCGACTGGAGATCGTCGACCTCGCGCCCGGTGCAGGCGTCAGGGTGTTCACGCCGACTGGCGGCGGCAACGGGGCGGCGCTGCTCTTCATCCACGGAGGCGGCATGGTGATCGGTTCGGCCTCCCAGGAGGACGCGCGCTGCGCGCAGATCGCCGAGGACCTGGGCGTCATCGTCGTCTCGGTCGAGCACCGGCTCGCGCCGGAGCACGCGTTCCCGGCTCCGATGGATGACTGCTTCGCGGCCTGGCAATGGCTGCAGCGTGAAGCGCCGGCGCGAGGAATCGACCCCGCGCGGATCGCGATCGGCGGCCAGAGCGCGGGCGGCGGCCTCGCAGCCGGACTCGCGCAGCGCCTCCGCGACGAGTCCGAGGTGCAGCCCGTCGCGCAGTGGCTGTTCTGCCCGATGCTCGACGACCGGACCGCGGCGCGGCCCGAGCTCGATCTGCTCGATCACTTCCTCTGGAACAACGGCTCCAACCTCGTGGGCTGGCGGTCGTACCTCGGGGCGGAGCCCGGCCAGGACACGGCGCCTGCCTACGCCGCCCCGTCACGACGGTCCGATCTCGCCGGGCTGCCGCCGGCGTGGATCGGCACCGGGGAGATCGAGCTGTTCTTCGAGGAGGACCGTGCGTATGCGGCCGCGTTGGATGCGGCAGGAGTCGAGTGCACACTTGACGCCGTGCCGGGTGCGCCTCACGCGTTCGAGTCGGTCGGCGCGGCGACGTCGGTCGCGAGGGACTACTCCGCCCGAGCGCAGGCGTGGCTGCGGGCACGACTCACCTGACCGGCCGTACGCCGGTTCACGATCGGGCGGTGCGCTCCATCGTGATGCGGAGGCGGGCCAGCCCCTCGTCGTACGCCGAGTCGCCGAGCGCCACCACGGGCACCGACGGATGCGCCGTCGAGAACAGCGCGGCGGTCGTGTGGCCCGGCGGCAGCTGCGCGACCACCGTCGCGCCCAGCTCCGCGAGCAGGTCGGTCGCGTCCCGCCAGCGGACTCGGTGCGCGACGCCACCCGCCAGGTCCGCGAGGACGGCATCGGCTGTCGGTGCGGTCCGGGCGGTCATCGCCGCGACGTACCGGACGGTCGGTCGCCGGACCGGGACCTCTCGCAACCGATCGGCGACGGCGTCCGCCACCGGCGCCATCAGGGCGCAGTGGGATGGCACAGCGACCTCGAGTCGCCGAGCCTCCCGGAACCCGAAACGAGGAGCGGTCGCGCGCGCCCGCTCGAACGCCGCTTCGCTGCCTGCGAGCACGACCTGGTCCTCCGCGTTCTCCATCGCGACGAACAGGTCATCACCCTCCCGCACGGCATCGGTGAGACGCTCGGCGTCGGTGACGCGGGCGCCGAGCAGCGCGAGCAGGCCGAACCCCCTCGGGTACAGGTCACGCATGCCCTCCGCGCGGATGCGCACCGCGTCGGTTGCCTCCTCGAGCGTCAGCACTCCGGCGACCACGGCGGCGGCGAACGCGCCGATCGAGTGGCCGGCGACCGCATTGGGGCGGATGCCGTCCGCGGTCAGGAGCGCGGCGGTCGCGACGCCGACCGTGAGCAGGCCGAGCTGCGCAGCGACGGTGTCGGTCATCACGTCGGGCCCGTCGAGCTCGCGCACGTCGCGGCCGAGGACCTCGCTGACGGTCCGGAGCACCGCGGCCGACGGTTCGCGATCTGGCAGTGCGGCGAGCATTCCAGCGTGCTGCGCTCCTTGGCCAGGGAAGAGGAACGCGATCACGACGTCATCCGCTCGACGCTCGCCCACGGGTCGGGGGTGAGGCGTGGACCGTCGGCGGTACGCAGCAGCACAGACCGGCCTCCGGAGTCAGTCGCCCACTCGGCCAGCGCGATCCCGCCCGACGGCGTCTCAAGAAGGCAGTCCACCCTGCAGGGGAGGTCGGTGAGCGCTTTCTGAATCGCCAGGGCCTCGAGGAGAGGAATCCGCCTGTCCGCGCGGACCACGACGTCGAGGTCGCTGTCGGCGTGCACCGCCGACAGG
Organism: uncultured Amnibacterium sp.; assembly: GCF_964244015.1. Taxonomy (NCBI): domain Bacteria; kingdom Bacillati; phylum Actinomycetota; class Actinomycetes; order Micrococcales; family Microbacteriaceae; genus Amnibacterium; species uncultured Amnibacterium sp. The sequence continues at coordinate 11,100 of NZ_CAXTHO010000029.1, forward strand.
CCCGAGGCCAGCTCGAACCCGGTTGACCCGACCGGCCCCCACGGACGGTCGCCGAACAGAGCCGACGTCGCGATCGCGAGCAGGGCAGCCGCGATGCCCGCATGGCCGAGGTCGCTCCCGTCGGCGATGGCGAGCGACTCGGGTGTCACGACCCCCCGGACGGCGCCGCGGTCCACCTCGATGGCCTTCCGCTCCGCACGACGGCGCCCCCGCACGCCCGCGGAGACGGCCTCCGGGCGTGACGCCGCCTGGCGCCGCACGACCGCCCACACGTCGCCGTGATCCCGGGTGACCCAGGCCGGCAACGCGACGTCGAGCACGTCCGCATCGAAGCGGATCAGGTCGTGGACGCGCGGCTGCCTCGGGGTCATCCCCACTGCTCGGTCATCGCCGCCCACACCCGCCGAGTGGCCGCCCGGTTCTCCCCGGAGGCGTCTGCGGACCAGCGCAGCGCGAGCGAGCGATCGCCGCTCCGTGCCCGGTCGATGGCGGCGGCAAGCTCGGACCGGACCGCGCCGAGGTCCTGCGACGACGGGTGATCGGCGTCGGAGACCGACAGCAGACCGTCGCAGAGTCCCAGGGTCGCCCAGTCGCGGACGTCGTACGACAGCGGCGGCACCAGGGTGGCGAGCTGCTCGAGCTCGGCGACGGAGCGTCGGGTGATCCGCGCGGCGGCGGGCTTGTGCATCGCGTGGATCTCGACGCCGGGGTCGTCCAACGCGAGGATCCGGTCGGCCTGGAGGCCGTGGGCGAGGAATCCGCCCGACAGGGCCGTTCCTACCACGAGCGCGATGACCGGATGCCCGGACATGCGTGCGGTGGCATACGCGTCGGCCGCAGCGGCGAGGTGGAGGTGGATGCCCACCATCTCCTCGAGTCGGCCGTACGCCTGGCTCGGGAGATCGACGATCGCGATGAGCGGCCGCTTCTGCGCGGGAGCGAGCGCGGCGTCCTCGGCGACGATCGCGGTGACGCGCTCGGCGAGGGCGAGGCCCTCGAGCAGACCCACCTCCCCGTGGCTCGCGCGACGGTACGGGCTGTCTGGATCGGGCACCACGGTCAGCAGCACCGACCTGGACCCGCCGAGTTCGGTCGTGCCCTCCAGGAGCGTGGCTTCCAGCGCGGTCGGCTGCACGTCCGAAAGCGCGCGCGTCCATGCCCGGCCTCGGCCGGGACGATCGAGGTCGACGGGAGCCGGTGCATGCGGGGCGGGAGAGGGTGTCCGGTCGAACAGGGCAGGCAGCTCGCGCGGCTCCGGCAGCGTTGTGGGGTCGACCTCCGCAAGATGCTTCCGAAGCGTTGCCAGCGCACGGGATGCTGGCGCTGAGATCGGACCTGCCGCTATCGCATCGGAGAGCGCGGCGCGGATCGCTGCGGTGTCGTCCCGCACCAGGGCATCTGCCTGGTGGAGCGCGTGGCGTTGGCGGCCGCCGTCGATCGACCAGACCAGTGCGCGGTCCGCCGAGTCGAACTCCTGCACGCCGGCTTCGGACTCGATGACCTCGGGCCCGTTCAGGCCGAGTCGCGCCTCCCTGGTCATGATCACCGTCGAGCAGAGGCCGGCGACGATGCTCATGCCGCCGAAGCTGCCGAGCCCACCGGCGATCACCGCGACGACGGGCGCCAGCGGGCGCAGTTCGACCACGCCGGAGCAGGCTTCGGCGACCGCCGCCAGGCCGAGGTTCGCCTCCTGCAGCCGCACGCCTCCGGTCTCGAGCAGCAGGACTGCAGAGGTCGGGATGCCCGCACGGGAGTCCCGCACGGCCAGGCCGAGCGCCGCAGCGATCTTGGCGCCGGACACCTCGCCGATCCCTCCGCCCTGGAACGCCTGCTCGATGCCGATCACGACCGTCCGGGCGCCGGACACGGAGCCGCGAACGACGACGAGGCCGTCGTCCGACTGCGGGACGACGCCCTGCCGCTCCAGCCACGGCGACTCGATGCGGTCGAACGGTCCGACCAGCTCCTCCGCGGTTCCCTCGTCGAGGAGCGCGAACGCACGCGACCGGGCGTCGCGCTCGATGAAGCTGTCGCGGCGCAGGTAGCCGGCGACGTCGGGAACGAGCGGGTCCACCTGGGTCTCGGTCGTCATGCGTGGTCCTCCCCAGTGGTCTCGTCGGTCGACTGATCGAGGGCTTGCAGCAGGCGGATGGAGACCACGCCGGGCGTCGCGCCGAAGTCGTTGATCTCGATCGAGCCGGTCAGCCCGTACCTCGTGAAGAAGCGCTCGAGCACGTTGCGCCAGACGTCATCGAAGCCGTCGACGCTCGTGCGGATGCGGACAACGGCCGACTCCGTCGGACCCGGGGTGACGAGCACCTCCAGATCGCCGGAGCCGACGACGCCGATGTGCGCGGCACGGGTCGCCGGGCGATCGCCCGGGAACGAGAACTCAAACGTCTGCATGGAGGAGCTCCTGAGGTGCGGATGCCGGCTCACGGGAGCGGGCGAGGTCGTCGAGGAAGACTGCTGCGGCGAGGAGATCTGCGCTGCCGCCGGGGGAGAGGCGGGCTGCATCGGCCCGTGCGGCGAACCGGCGCAGGTCCCCGTCGAAGTCCCGCGCGCGAGTGGTGCTGCGCGCTGCCCGCTGCATCCTGCGGAGTCCTCGTGCGCCGCCGCGGTGCAGCACGCAGGTGTCGTCAAGGGTGGCGATCAGCGCGAGCAGGGCGCGGAGGCGTGCGCGGTCCTCGCTCTCGCCGGCCGCCCGGGCGCCACGCATCGCCGGGAGCGCCACCTGGGTGAGGTGCGGGAATCCGGCGACGGCCTCGCCGACCGCCCCGCCGACGCCGTACCGCCGCACGACCCGCTGCCCGTGCGAGGACGGCGGGGGAGCGCCGGCCGAGTCGGGGATCGCTGCGAGCCGTGCCGCCGCTCCGACGACGCCGGCCTCGCTGCGCTCAGTTGCGGCCGCGACCACGAGCAGCCCGACCGTCCACAGCGCACCGCGATGGGTGTTCACGCCGCCGGTCGCCTCGAGCATCGTGGCCTCCCCGATGCGGCCGAGCACGCCGACGCGGTTCCGCAGCTCCTGTGGAGGGAGTCCTTCGGAGGAGACGAGGGCGAGGTCGACGAAGGTGCCGTGCAGGGACTGCGCCGAGCGGAGCAGCATCGCCAGGTCCATGTCGGCATGCCCTCCGGAACCGAGTCGATCCACCAGGCCGGGTTTCGGGGTCAGCAGTGCCTCGGCCTGCAGTGCACCCACAGCGGCCGCCGCGACGGCGTGTGCGTCGAGCTCCTCCTGCACGGTGCGCATCATCGGCTCAGAAGTTCCGGAAGCGCGCGGGCGGGTCGTACAGGCCGCCGGACCACGCCTCGAGGTCGCCGACGCTCTTCGCCGCGAGCAGCGATCGGTCGGCCCGGCGCACGTCCACACCGAGGTCCTCCGGGAACGCGACGACGCCGTCGCGGCGCAGCCGCTCGGTCGTACGCGGATCGTGCCGCAGCCCGATCGGCGTGGCGCCCGCGACCGCGGCGATCGCCTCCCGCCGCTCCTCGACGCTCGTCGCCTTGAAGAGGTAGGCGACGCCCTCCTCGGTGACGACGTGGCTGACGTCGTCGCCGTAGATCATCACCGGAGCGAGCGGCATACCGGCGCGCTCGCCGACGGCGAGCGCGTCGAGGCGGTCGACGAACGTCGGGGTGCCACCGGCCTTGAACGTCTCCACCAGCTGCACGACCAGCTTCTTCCCGCGCCGGCTCGCTCCCTCGCCCGAGGCGAGGTCGAGCCAGGCCGCACTGCCGTGCCGGCGCCCGTGCGGGTCGTGTCCCATGTTCGGCGCCCCGCCGAATCCGGCGAGTCGGCCCGCAGTGACGGTTGATGAGTTGCCGTCGCCGTCGATCTGCAGCGAGGACCCGATGAACATGTCGATCGCGTACTGCCCGGCGAGCTGCGCGAGCACCCGGTTCGACCGGAGACTGCCGTCACGACCCGTGAAAAAGACATCGGGCCGGGCAGCGACATAGCGCTCCATCCCGGGCTCGCCGCCGAAGCAGTGCACGGACTGGACCCAGCCGCTCTCGATCGCCGGGATGAGGGTCGGATGCGGATTCAGCACCCAGTGCTTCGCGATGCGACCACGCAGCCCGAGCTCCTCGCCGTAGGTGGGCAGGATCAGCTCGATCGCGGCGGTGTCGAACCCGATGCCGTGATTCAGGGACACCACCTCGTGGCGCTCGTACACACCACGGATCGCGAGCATCGCCTTCAGGATCTCGACGCGGCCGATCTTGGCGGGGTCCCGGGTGAAGAGCGGCTCGAGCTTGTACGGCTTCGGGCTGACGACGACGACGTCGACCCAGTCGCCCGGGATGTCCACTCGGGGGAGCGTGTCGACGATGCGGTTCACCTGCACGACGACGATGCCGTCGTGGAACGCGGTCGCCTCGACGATCGTGGGGGTGTCCTCGGTGTTCGGGCCCGTGTAGAGGTTGCCGTGCTCGTCCGCGGCTTCAGCGCAGATCAGTGCGACGTTCGGCGGCAGATCCACGAACATCCGGGCGTAGAGCTCGACGTAGGTGTGGATCGCGCCGATCGTCACGACGCCGTCGTCGACCAGCTGCGCGAGACGGAGGCTCTGCGGGCCGGCGAATGCGAGGTCGAGGCGGGACGCGATGCCGCGCTCGAACACGTCGAGATGAGCCGGCAGGCTCACCGACGAGATCAGCAGATGCAAGTCGTGCAGCTTGTCCGGGTCGGCCTGCGCCAGCGACTGCGCGAGGAAGTCGGCCTGCTTCTGGTTGTCGCCCTCGAGCGACACCCGGTCAGCGGGCTGGATCAGGGTGGCCAGCACCTCGTCGATCCGCGCTGCATCGACGACCTTGGATCCGGCGGCCAGTCCGAGCGACGTCATGCGGCGCTGCTTCTCACGCCGGTGAGTCGTCCAGCGAGCGTCGGGATCAGCCATGCCGCCACTCTGCGCGGACGGAGGCTCTGCGTCCATGCAGGCGCCCGGAGTTTCATTCACGAATGAATGGAACGTCGGCCGCCTCCCTCGCGCCCGCTCTCGCACAGCTGGCCGCGCTCGCCCTCGACGCCAACATCACGAAGGCCGCAGCCCGGAGCGGAACCAGCCAGCCGACGCTGTCGCGGGCCCTCCGGACGTGGGAGGAGGACCTCGGCATCCCGCTGGTGGTGCGTCGGGGTCGGGGCATCGAGGTGACGGATGAGGGACGCACACTCGCGGCTGCTGCGGCGGACGCGCTGCACACGGTCGACGTGGCGCTGGCCCGGATCCGCGGCACGGAACAGGGCGCGGCGCTCACCGTCGGGTTCCTGCGCTCCCTCGGACCCACCGTCGCCGGCGAGCTGATCGCATCGTTCCTCGTCGACCGCCCGGAAGTGGTGATCGCGCATCGCGAGGGCTCGAGCACCGACCTCGTCGACGGGCTCGACAGCGGGCGGGTCGACATCGCGATCACCGCGCCCAGGCCGCCAGAACGGTTCGCGTGGCTCGCGGTCGGCCGGCAGGCCTTCGTTCTCGTCGCGCCGATCGGGCATGCCCTGGCACGGCGTGAGCGAGTCGACCTGAGGTCGGTCCGGGACGAGTCGTTCCTCGCACTCGACCACCGCTTCGACGCCCGCCAGCGCGCCGACGCGCTGTGCGCTGCAGCCGGGTTCAGCCCGAGGATCGTGCTCGAAGCCGACAACCTGATGACCATCCGCGGCTACGTCGCCGCTGGTCTGGGAGTCGCGATCCTCCCGGCGGACGCATCGCTCAGCCCCCGGACCGTCAGCGTCCCGCTCACCACGCCCGACGCCTACCGGACCTTCGGTCTGGCGTGGAGCGCGGCATCGCTCTCTCCCACGTCACGAGCGCTCATCGCCCACACGGAGGAGCTCGCGCGGCGCTATCCGGGATGGGCCGATGTCACCGCGTGACGGGATCAGGCGGTGAGCACCCGCTCGAGCTCCGCGGCGATGGCGGTCATGCCGGCCTCGTTCGGGTGGAAGGAGCCCGCGGTCTCCGCCATCGTCGGGTGGAACGGCTGCACCCACGGCTCGCTCGAGCCGAGCGCGTGACCGACGCTCAGGGCGGACGCGAGGACGAGATCGGCTCCGGTGCGTGCCGCCGCATCCGCGAAGACCCTGCCGATCGCGCGCTGGATCGTCAGGAACTGGTCGAGCTCGTCACGGGTGAACGGCGTCGCATCAATCGACTCGTCGTCGAGCACGGTCAGGTAGTCCACGAGGACGACCCGGGCGGTCGGGGCCTGCTCGCGCACCCGCTCGACCACCCTGACGAGTCCGGAGGTGGCGGCCTCGACCGCGGCATCCGTGGGGGCCGGGATGCCGCCGGCGAACATCTGGCCCAGCATCTGCACCATCGGCGACTCGGGGTCCTGACGCTGCCACGCGAGGAAGAGCATGGCTCCGGCGAACTGCAGGTCGTTCCCGCCGGCGGTGACGGTGACCACGTCCGCCGCCGCCGGAACGCCATCGGTCTGCGGCGGTCGCGTGGAACCGTCTGCGAGCTGCTGCGGGGTGTCGATCACGTTGGCGGTCGTCGCGCCCGAGACGGTGAGGTCGACGAGGCGGGCGCCGAACCGGTCCGCGAGCTGGCGGGCGTAGTTCCTGCCGGAACGCATGGCTGCCGGATCCTCGATGGGCGCGATGCCGGGACCTGCGGCGAACGAGCTTCCGAGGGCTGCGATGAGCTGATAGCTGGACACGATCCGATGCTCGCACCGCTCCTCGGAGCGCGCTCCCGGCCTCATGCAGCGCTGAATCATTCGAGGCCTCGACGCGGGCGCCCGCTGCACGAGCGGGTGCGAACCGCTGCGCGTTTCGAAGCGTCGCGCATCGAGATCCTGCGCAGCGCTCCGCGTGCAGAGGTGCGGCGCGGGCCTCAGCTCACGCTGCGCCGGCGGTCACCGAAGACCACGCGGAAGAGGTCGTCCGTGTACTCGGGCGTGATGTCCTGCCGGGTGAGTACCCGGTAGAGCAGCGACCCGACGATTGTCTCCGCGAGCGCGGCAGTGGGGGTGTCGCCGGGCAGCTGCCCGGCCCCGACCCCACGCTCGAGCCGCGACACCAGCGCGTCCTCGTTCGCCGACACAACCTCCTGGTACCGAGCTGCGATGTCCGGGTCCTCCGCTGCTGCGGCTGTGCCTGCGCGGATCAGCGCGGCCGCGTTCGGCTGCCGGCTGCCCGCCGCGAAGTCCTCGAGCCATCGTGCGACGTCGCGTCGGACATCGTCGGAGTCGGCGACCCCGATGGAGGGGGTGATGACGTAGCCCCTGAGGATGCACTCGGCGACGAGCGCGTTCTTCGACGGGTACCAGCGGTAGACGGTCTGCTTCCCGACCCCGGCCGCGGAGGCGATCCTGTCAATGGACAGGCGGTCGAAGCCCTGCGTCGCGAGCTCATCGCGGGTCGCCGCGAGGATCGCCTTCCAAGCGGTCTCGCTGCGGGAGCGCCCTGGGCGTGCGGTCGTCATCGTGAGTCATTCTCCCGGGCGGCAGGTCCGCTCTTGAGGATCCCCTCCGAACGGACCTGCCCGTCGCGCTCAGTGCGCGGCTGCGCCCAGCAGATGAGCGGGCACCTGCACGTCGAGCTCGTCGAGCGTCCAGAGGGCGCGAGGGTCGGCGTCCTTCACGATCGTCGGCCCGTCGGCGATGTCGGTCCAGCGGGTGACCTCGGAGCCCTTGACTGCGAAGACCTGGCCAGTGACGCTGGCGGCCGCGTCGGTGCACAACCAGGCGATCATCGGTGCGATGCGGTCGGCGGGCGGCAGGTAGAAGGCGCCGAACTGGTCCTCGGGCACGCCTTGGGCGCGCAACGCATCATCCATCTGATCCTTATAGAGATCGAACGTTCGCGTGCCGGCAGCGGGCGCGTAGCAGTTGAACGTCACGCCCTGGTCGCGGTAGGTGTTGGCCAGGTCGTGCGACATCGCGATGCCGCCGCCGAGCACCGCGGCGCCGACGGGGTTCGCCTGCGTCCCCCGGGCGATCTCGGAGGTCGCGAACAGCACCCGGCCCCAGCCGCGCTCCGCCATCGCCGGCACCGCTGCGCGGGACAGCCAGAACTTCTGCCCGAGGTACAGGTCCTGCAGCGTCCGCCAGGACCCGTCATCGGTCTGCAGGCCGGCGAGCGTCCCCTTGACGAGCGCGCCGGCGTTGGCGATCAGGATGTCGAGCGCGCCGAAGCTGTCGATGGCCGTCTGCACCGCGGCGGCCGCGCCGTCCGGCGTTGCGATCGAGTCGTAGTTCGCGATGGCGGTACCGCCGGCCGCGATGATCTCGGCGACCGTCCCATCCGCGGCGGCCGAGCTCCTGCCCTCGCCACCGACGTCGGTCCCCAGGTCGTTCACGACGACGGAGGCGCCCTCGGCGGCGAGCACCAGCGCGACCTCCTTCCCGATCCCGTTCCCGCTGCCGGTCACCAGTGCGGTCCGGCCTTTGAGACGTTCACCCATGTGCTGTCCTCCTCCTCGAGGTCGCCCCTCGGCACTCGCTCGTGCGGCGTCGTGATCGGGCGGCCGAGTCAGTGTGCCACTTACGAGACTCCATGTCTCGCATTAGTGTGCGCACGGGGACGACGCTCGGACCGATGCCTGCTCTGCTGCAGGTTCGTAGGGAGCCGTCGTCGATCAGGCCCTCACCAGAACGGACGTTCCATGAGCTTCACCGAGTACGAGAACAAGCGCGTCGTCGTCACCGGAGCCTCCTCCGGCATCGGCGCCGCGGTCACCGAGACCCTCGTCGGCCTTGGGGCGGAGGTGCACGCCGCCTCCCGCCGGAAGCCCACCGTTCAGACCGCCGGGTTCCACGCGCTCGACCTGAGCGACCCCGCCTCGATCGAGGCGGCTGCCGCGAGCATCGGCGGTCCCGTGGATGTGCTCTTCAACTGCGCCGGCGCCGTGCCGATGATGCCTGCGATCGAGATCTTCAAGGTCAATTTCCTCGGGACGCGATACCTCACCGAGCTGCTGCTGCCGCAGATCCCGTCCGGCGGCTCGGTCGTCAACACCTCTTCCGACGGCGGCTACGCGTGGCGCACGAAGCACGCGCTGATCCTCGACCTGCTCGCGACCACGACCTTCCGGGCGGGAGTGGAGTGGTACGAGCAAAACGAGCAGGCCGCCGGCCACGCGTACTCCTTCGGCAAGGAGGCACTCGACCTCTGGACGATGCAGCTCTCGGCGACGACGATCCAGCGAGGGGTGCGCGTCAACTCCACGAGCCCCGGCGCCGTGCAGACGCCGATGCTCGAGGCCATCGAGGGCGCCTACACCGCGGCCGCGATCGACCCGGTCACAGTCCCGAGCGGGCGCCGGTCCTCAGCGGAGGAGCAGGTCGGCCCGCTGCTCTTCCTCGGCAGTGACGGCGCGTCCTACGTCAACGGCGCCGACATCCAGGTGGACGGCGGCTTCGGCGCAACGTTGAACGTCGCGGGGACGCTCTGGGGCTGATCGGCACGGTCAGGTCAATCCCTGTCCCGTCGCGGTGACCCAGTTCGGGGCACTGCGGCCTGAGGCCGCACGGCGGCAGGGTACGGCGACGGCGCCCGTTGCTACTGTCGCGACATGAGTGCGGCGCGTCAGGCTCTCGCGGGCGACCGCCTGCGACGCGAGTACGTGACGCCTATGTACTCCCAGATGGATGTGGCGCGGATCGTCGGTGCCCCGACGTCGACGGTGCATCGCTGGGCCGAGGGGTACTCCGACCGCGGTCTCCGAAAGCCTCCGCTCATCGCGCTCACGAAGCCTGGTCGCGGCTACACCGTGCCGTTCGTCGGTCTCGCGCAAGCGTTCGTCCTGTGGTCGTTCCGAAGGGCGGGGGTGCCGATGCAGCGCATCAGGCCCGCTGTGGAAGCACTGGAGCAGGGCATCGGGCTTGAGTACGCGCTCGCGAGCGACCGGCTGGTGACGGACGGTGCAGAGGTGCTCTGGCGTGCCGAACCCGGAGCAGCGGACACGCGCATGATCGTCGTCCGAAGCGGGCAGGCGGTCTTCAACGAGGTCGTCGGGGAGTACCTCAAACAGATCCGTTTCTCCGACGGCTATGCGTCGTCCTTCGGTCTTCCGCGGTTCGACCGCCTGCCGGTGACGGTCGATCCGCTGGTGAACGGGGGCCGGCCGACGATCGTCGATCGCGGGATAGCGGTCGACGACGTGCTCGGCCGGTTACGAGCCGGCGAGACCACGGGCAGCATCGCCGACGACTTCGACCTCGATGAGGCAGATGTTCGTTCGTTGCTCTTCCAAGCCGCGTAGCACCCTGCAGTGCAGCCGCCGACGACCCGATTCTTCGTGGATCGCGGTGTCGGCGCTCACCAGGTACCGAACGCGATGCGATCGCTCGGCTGGCCCGTCACGACCATGAACGAGCGCTACGGCGCCGGCGCGGGGAGAAGGTCCCCGACGAGCGATGGATCCGCGAGGCGACCGGCCTCGGAGAGGTACTGCTGTGCAAGGACGCCCATGTGGCTCAGCGTCCGCTCGAGGCCGAGGCGATCTACTACTCCAGCGCCCGGGTATTCGTCATCACCGCGGCGGACATCACGGGCGCTGCGATGGTCGACTGGTTGACCCGGCACCGCGCCTCGATCGACCGGTGGATCGGACGTGTCGACGGACCTTTCGTTTGCGGGATCTACGAGGGCGAACTGCGTCGGCTCAAGCTCCACGCGCCCTGATCCGTCGCCGACACGAGCGTGCCGCGGCGGTATGCCCCTCGCCCTCCCCGTCGTTGCCCGCGTCGTTCGGGTCGAGGGGTGCAGCGACGGGTTTCACCCGTCTTGCCCTGTCCTGGCCTGCCGCCTCCGCGATGCGGCTTCCGAACCACCCACACACAACTTGAAAAGACAGTTGTGTGTGGGTGGTTCGGAAGTACAGGTGGCAGGCCAGGACAGGGCAAGGAAGAAGAGGGGGATGAAAGGGATGGATGGATGAATGGAGAAGCAGTTGTGACGGTGGAGCACAGAAGGGGTGCGGAGAAGCAGGGAGAGGTGATGGCGTGAGCTGAGGGGGCGTGTGGGCGTTCCGGAGGCGGGGTTGCGAGATGGTTCGAATGGAAAGCGTTGCGGGTCGGCGAGTGTGGGTGACGGCGCGGGACGAGCGAGTGTGCGAGTGGTTGCGGATCGTTCGAGTGACGGATGTGCAGGCGATCCGGTGGTTGCTCGGAGTGCTCAACGATTCGGATCGACCGGTGTCGACGAGACGGGCGCAGGAGTGGGTGGCGCGGATGGAGCTTGTCGGACTCGTCGAGCGGCAGAACCTCGGCGGACCGGGCGGATCCATCGTGTGGGGAACGTTCGAGGCGACTGGGCAGTCCCGGCCCAACATCTACCGCCAGACCACTCGGCACGAGATCGCAGTCTCAGCCGTCTCGGCCCGCTACCTCGCGGCGGGCTTCGCGTGGCGGCGGGACGACCGGCCGTCCTACGTCGGAGGTCATCAGGCGGACGGTGTTGCGATCGGGCTACGAACGAGTGAACTGATCGAGGTCGAGCTGACGGCGAAGCGGGCACCGCGCTACGCATCGATCTTCTCTGCGTACCGACGCCGGCTCGAGCTCGGTGAGGCCGCCCGTGTCGCCTACCTCTGCACCGACGATGCTGCGCGGGCAGTCCGGACCGCGCTGACCGCGTCCCCGGCAGGGCGAGCGGTCGCTCCAAGCATCGGTGTACGTGTCATCTTCGATGACCGGGGCGCCATTCGCCCCTCGGACGCCGATCGATCGGTGTCGGACGAGGGCGCGATCCTGCTCGACGACGAGAGGTGAGGTCATGGCGACGATCACGGCGTACGAGACGACCGCGGGTAAGCGGTACCGGGTCCGTTACCGCAAGCCTGATCACTCCCAGACCGATCGACGGGGTTTTCGTACCAAGCGTGAGGCGCAGCTCTTCCTCGCCTCCGTCGAGGTGTCGATGGCGAGGGGCGAGTACGTCGACGCCGAAGCTGCACGCGAGCCGGTCGGCGCCCTCGGGGCGCTGTGGGTGACCCGGCTGTCTCACCTCAAGCCGTCGTCACAGCGGCCGCTCGAGATCGCCTGGCGCCTGCACGTCCAGCCGAAGTGGGGCTCCGTGCCGGTGTCGCGGGTGCAGCACAGTGCTGTGCAGGCCTGGGTCGACGCGATGCAGCAGACGCACGGGTCGACCTCGGTGCTGCGGGCATACGGCGTGCTGGCGTCGATCCTCGACGTCGCGGTCGCGGACCGGCGCATCCACACCAACCCCGCTCGGGGCGTGAAGCTGCCGAGGAAGGTGCGGCGCGAGCACCGGTATCTCTCGCACCAGCAGGTCAGCGAGCTCGCGATCGCTGCGGGGGAGAAGGGTCCGCTGGTCCTGCTGCTCGCATACACAGGGCTCCGCTGGTGCGAAGCCGCCGGCCTCCGCGTCAAGGACGTCGACACCGTCCGCCGGCGGCTCTTCGTCTCGCAGAACGCCGTCGAGGTCGGTGGCGAGATCCATGTCGGGACGCCGAAGACCCACAAGCGGCGGTCGGTCCCGTTCCCGACCACGCTCACCGCGATGTTCGAGGAGGTCTGCGCGGGCAAGGGGCCACTCGACCTACTGTTCATCGACGAACGCGGGTCGTACATGCACCGCTCGAAGACGGGCAAGGGCTGGTTCTGGCGAGCAGCCGTTGCAGTTGGTCTGGAGGGACTCACGCCGCACGACCTCCGGCACACCGCCGCAAGCCTCGCGATCCAGTCCGGTGCGAACGTCAAGGCGGTGCAGCGGATGCTCGGGCACTCGTCGGCAGCGATGACGCTCGACGTCTACGCCGACCTGTTCGATGACGATCTGGACGCTGTTGCGGACCGTCTCGATCACGGTCTCGCGCGAACAAGTGTGGGCAAAATGTGGGCACGGCCCGTTTCGAAGGGACGTGTCGCGGAAGAGACCGACTTCTCATCAGGCATTTATCTCAGCCGGGAGAGTGGGGCTTACCGAGGCCTACTCCAAACTTTCGCAACAGAGGTCGCAGTACGAGCGGTTGCTCGCGTTGCCGCAGGTTCGTCCGCCAGAGCAGGGTGGGCGTGAACTTGCCCGCATGCGCCGCCTGACGCCAGCTCGGGCCGCGGAGCTGGTCGAGCGTTACGTCGCGGGGGAGGAGATCATGCCTCTCGCACGACACTTCGGCATCCACCGCACCTCCGTGTATGCCGCGCTCCAGAACGCCGGTGTGCCTCGGCGACTGCACCGGATCGACGACGCGGTCAAGGCCGAAGCCATTCGGCTCTACGGGCGGGGAGACTCGGTCGCGAAGATCGCGACCGAGCTCGACTGCTCGTACCACGGGATCTATCAGGTGCTGCGGCGGGCCGGCGTCGAGATGCGGGACCGGCACTGGCGGGCGTCGACGGGTTAGCGGCCGCTCGTCTCAAAGCGTGCGTCAGCACGGAGTCCGGC
>NZ_CAXTHO010000029.1:24472-25343 GCF_964244015.1 uncultured Amnibacterium sp.
GGATGCTGTCGGAACGGGGCCAACCAGACGGGATGAGCCAGAAGCAGCTGCTTCAAGCGCAGCACGTGACGTCCTCGTGGTCGTGTTCCTGCGTGTTGCCCGCTGCCGACGAGCGATCGGTCATTCCTCCGTCGGCGCGCCAGGTCACAAGTTCGAAAGCCACCCCTACTTCAGCCTCGGACGACTTCGATCGGGACTTGGCGAGGTGAACCCACGAGGCGATCGCGAACGCGACTCCCTGGCGCGACGACGTGGTCGTCGAGGTCCCGGCAACCACGCTGCCCGGCGATGTGGCCTTGCCGCACCTACCGGGCTTCTGATGTGGCGTAGCCTCGCCGCTTCGACGACGTCCGAGGCCCCTTCTACTCTCTGGTCATGACGGATCACACCGTTGGCCTCGACCCGCTGACGGCGCTCGCGACCTCGATGCACGCGCAGCCGGGCGTCTACGCGCTACTGCTTGGTTCCGGTGTCTCGACAGCATCAGGAGTGCCCACGGGGTGGGGTGTGCTCCGCCAGCTCGTGCTCCGTGCAGCGGCAGCTTCGGAGTCGCCGCTCGCTCTGGACGCCGATGACGAGGCGATCGAAGGGTGGTGGGCTGACCACGGCTCGGGCGAGACGCTCGGCTACTCCGTGTTGCTGGAATCGCTCGGCCAGACGCCGGCAATGCGCCGAGCGCTCCTCGCTGGATTCTTCGAGCCGACGGACGAAGACCGGACCGAGGGGCTCAAGATCCCCGGACCCGCGCACCATGCGGTCGCTGAGCTTGTCGCGCGCGGTGCCATACGCGTCATCCTCACGACCAACTTCGATCGACTGATCGAACAGGCGCTCGAAGGCAAATTGCGGTTGCCCGAGGTTGTCGAAAAAC
>NZ_CAXTHO010000030.1:0-24947 GCF_964244015.1 uncultured Amnibacterium sp.
TCTACCGACCGGCCGTCGAGCGCTTCGGATGGAAACAAGCGTCAGACCTTGTCCTACGACTGTGCTCAGGGCTTGACGACGCGGACCATACGCTCGCTCTGGGCGTCGTGTTCGAGCGGTAGCGGCGCGACCGCTCGGCCACGCCGAGCATCCCCTGGGTATCTCGCGCGCCTGCGTCCGAGACGGCGGCGCGGACCGACGTCTCGTTTGCACCTGCGATGATCCGCTTGTGAATTTGACGGACGCCCATCTGGAACAAGTCACGTGACTCAACCAACTCAGACAGACGAGCCCACCAGCGATTGGGACACCGCCCGCGACCGAGCCACAATGCTCCGGATCTGGCGTACCGAACCTTCCGTCGCGCGGCGGCGAGCGAACCGGTGGCTGGCACCAGTCTTAGCCGCGCTCTGGATTGTGAGCATCACCGCGCACCTGCTCGCGCTCCTCGACACTCACGCGCGGGACACCCTGCAGCTCGTCGGCAGCAGTGCCGCGCTGACCCTGATCATCCTCGGCGTGGTCTGGCTCTTCGTCGGCGGACAATTCAACCTCAACAGCCGATACGAGTCCCCCTGGATCCCGCTCACGAAATCAGACCGGCGCGGAATCCGACGACAACTCGCCCGCAAAGCACCGCTCGAGTTCGAACATACCGACGTCGTACTCGAACTCGCACACCAGCAAAGACGCCAAACCTTTGGCGCCCTCACCATCTTCGCTATCGAACTCCCCAACTCCCTCGGCGTCGCATTCACCAACCCGGACCCCGTCCTCCTCACCCTCACCTCCATCGGCCTGATCTTCTTCCTCGGGGTCGGTCTCTACTGCATCGCCGTCACCATCCGCCTCAACACCCCGATCCGCCAACTCACTCAGGCCGCAGCAACGTCCCAACCCCGATAGACGTCACTCCCGCAACTCCAGCCGACCGCAAGAACACAGCGCGCCACGCCGAACCGCTGCACCGCCGTGGCAATACGGCGCTGTGCGGTCCCTAGCGACTGAGGACCTCTGGCCCCGACGACATCGCCGACAACTGACTGCGTCTCAACTCAACTGCTCGTTCGCAAGACGGGCGCGAGGAAGACAAGACACCGGGAGCGGCTCGGCTGCCTACGTCAGGACGTCTCGAACGAGCCGCTGTGATGTCGGAGGTTCAGCGGGGCGAGGTCGCTCGCAGGATCTCGTCTGCGATTCGCTTCTGCTCAAGCAGTGCTGATCGTGCGGAGGTCAGCTGCGGACCGTGCTGCACGATCGCCTGCTTCTCGTAGGCCGCGAGGACCGCCGCCCGTAGACCGGGCAAATTTGTCGTCCGTTCGCAGGTGACGGCTGCCGACGCCACTCTGGTGTCATCCGGGGTGGGGAAGTTCATCGCCTGACTCCAAACTACTTCGGTCGGCGTGGAGAACGGGAACCCTCTGAGCTGCATGCAGCGGCTCCACGCGACCTGAAGGCGTCTGACGCGGGAATCTGCGTCGGTGCGGGCGAGTGACTCCCGCTTGTATGTCGCAATAATGGATAGTAATATCCATCATATGAGGACTCGCCCGCCGCTCCTCGCCCCGATCTTTCGATCCGAAGGCCAGGCACGTCTCCTTTCCGTCGCACTGCTCGACCAGGAGCGCACTCTCGCCGAGCTTGCCCGTCACGCCGACGTGGCATATCCGACCGCGCACCGCGAGGTCGGCCGGTTGATCGAAGCGGGAATCCTTGCCGAGCGCGTCGTCGGACGCACCCGACTCATCCACGCGGAGGAGTCGAGTCCGCTCGTCGCGCCGCTGCGACAGATCCTGCTCGTATCGACCGGCCCGACCACCCTGCTGCGCGCCGAACTGGCTGACATCGATGGCATCGAGCACGCGCTCATCTATGGATCATTCGCCGCACGACTCGACGGACGAGCTGGAGCATCACCGAACGACGTCGACCTCATGGTCATCGGCACACCCTCCCCCGACGAGGTCTACGACGCATGCGCTCGCGTCGAGGAGTCGGCGCGACGGCCGGTGAACCCGACGATCCTCACGCGGGCCGAAGCCGACGCGGACTCCGGATTCCTGAACAACGTCCGAGCGAATCCGATCGTCGTCCTGATCGGATCTGCGCCGTGGCAGTGACTCCGCTCTCGGACGCTCAGCGGGCAGCACTCACCGCGCTGGTCCGAGCAGGCCGGCTCGAGCTCGTGTCCCGGGATCAACCGCGAGCAGTGTCATTCCTGGACCAAGCCGCGGAGCGCATCAGCCAACTCCCGCTGCTCACCAGTCCGGCCGTTCGCTACGGGATCGCGTATGACGCCTGCCACGACGTCGGTGAAGCGCTGCTCGCCGCCTACGGGTATCGAACACGGGGCGGTGCCGGTCAGCACGAGGCGCTGGGCCGTGCCCTGAGGGCGGTCCTCAACTCCCCGCCAGCCGACGCAGCCGCCGCGCAGTTCGACCGCCTCCGACGAGCACGCAACCAGGACCGCTATGAGGCCAGACCAGTCGGCTCGGCGGATGCCATCAAGGCCGTGGAGGTCGCAGGAAACCTCCACGCTGCCGCCGTCGGTCTCCTCCGCTTGTAAGCGCTCGGTACAGCACGCGCGACGACGCGGTCAGCTCGGGCCGCCGGGTCGACGGCGGTGTGCCGAATCGCTATCGCCGTATCGCCGGGCCGAGCCCGCGGACGACGAGCAGGCTCCGGTGTCGCCGGTGAGCGGGACCGGAGGCCGGAGTCTGACAGGAAGCCCTCACTCCTCCGGCAGCGGAGGGAACGCCGCCTCCAGGATCTCGGCGGTCGTCGGGTTCACCATCTCGTTGCGGCGGATGTAGTGCTGCACCGTGATTCGCGGGTCGGCGTGGCCGAGTAGCTCGGCGGCGAGGTCGACGCCGGCGTGCGCATGGACCGCGGTCGCGACGGTGCGGGGGAACGTGTGCGGGCTGACGTCGTCGAGTCCCGCCCGGGCGAGCACGCGGCGCAGCTGGTTCCGCACGTTGTTCGGCGTCAGCGGCGTCCCGTTCCGACTGCTGAACAGCAGCGCGTCCGGCGAGCGGTCCGTGCACACCGCCAGGCGTCGGCGTGCGGCCTCGGCCGCGAAGCTCGGCACGGCGACGGTGCGGCGGGCGGTCTTCGGGTGGTCCTGCCGCTCCGGAGGCGCACCCGTCGGGCAGACGATCGTGCCAGCGAGACGGATCGTGGGCGGGGCGACTGCGGCGTCGATGTCGCGGCGGCGGATCGCGAGGACCTCCCCGATCCGGGCCGACGTGCCGAGCATCACCTCCACGATGGCGCCGAGCTGCCCGTCTGGGCTCGGGCCGGAGCCTCCGCTACCCCGCTCCCAGGCACGGATCGCCAGCCGGATCGCGGTCACCTCGATTGCCGTCAGCGCGGTCGGGTCCGCCCGCGGTCTCGTGGTTCGGGCGATCGACTCCATCGGGTTGCGGACCAGCACCTCATGCCGCACCGCGCGGCCGAACGCCTGCCGCAGCACGTTCCGGGCGTGCTTGGCCCGGCTGTAGCTGGCCTGCCGCAGCTGCTTGATGAACCGATCACAGCGCGCAACGCCGATCTCCCGCAACGTCAGATGCTCGAACTCCGGCAGCACGAGGTGGGTCATGTTCCAGCGGTACAGCCGCTTCGTGCCGGGCGCGAGGTCCGGGTTGCCCTCCATGTCGGCGAGCCAGTAGTCGGCAAGGTCCTTGAAGGTGCTGTCCGCCGTCAGGTCGGAGTTGCCGGGGCGGTACTCGGCGCGGGCGGCGAGCTTCTCCTTCAGCGCCCGCTCTGCGGCGGCGCGGGTGCGGCCGGAGGCCTGCACCATCCGGGTGACGCCGTCCCAGTCGCGGAACCGGATCCGGGCCGTGACCGTGCCGGAGTCGGCGGTCGAGCAGGCGATGTCGCCTGCGGTGGCGATCGGCAGGCGCGGCCTCACCACCGGGTCACCGACCGCTCGGGTCGCGCCGCTGCTGCAGCCGCGCCTCGACGTTGGGGACGGCGAACATCAGCCGCTTCCCGATTCGGTACGCCGGCGGCCCGAGGCGACGCGACCGCCAGTCGTACACGGTCGCGACCGGCACACCGAGGTAGGTCGCGAGTGTCTCGAGGTCGATCAGCGGCTGCAGGCCAGCGATCGCCGCCGGCCGGGTCGGGAGTGAGTCCATACCGACCAGGTGCGCAACCCGGCCCAGGATCCAGTGGAGACCGGAGCCATCCAGGGCGGGGACCCGGTTCGGAGCGGCTGAGGAGGGGTTTTCGATGACTTATCGATGACCTGCGCATTTGCACCAAACGAAGAAGGCCGGAAACCCGCGGGTTTCCGGCCTTCACGCTCTGACAAACAAGTGGTTGCGGGGGCAGGATTTGAACCTACGACCTCTGGGTTATGAGCCCAGCGAGCTACCGAACTGCTCCACCCCGCGATGCGTGCGAAAGACTATCACGGGGAGGACGTCGGGCGGACTCAGCCCTCCGCCGCGATGGCCGCGTCGATCGCGGTCTGCAGGTCCTGGTCCGCCTGCGCGGCGGCCACGAGGTCGTTCTTGGCGTACGCCGCCGCGCGTGCGGCGAGGGCGGTCTTGGCGTCGGCGAGGGCCTTCTGCAGCGCCGCGTTGTCCTTCGTCGTGCCCGACCCGCCGCCGGTGGTGGTACCCGGAGTCGTCCCCGAGCCGCTGCCGTTCGACGAGTCCGGGGTGTCAGCGCCGGAGTCGCCGCCGAAGAGCGAGTTCAGCGACTGGTCGAGCGTGTCCTCGAAGGCGACGTTGTTGCCGAACGAGGTCAGCACCTTCCGCAGCAGCGGGTACGACGATGCGGACGCCGACTTCACGTAGACGGGCTCGACGTACAGCAGGCCGCCCGCGACGGGGATCGTCAGCAGGTTGCCGTAGATGACGCTCGAACCGCCGGCGGTGGTCCCTCCGATGTTCAGCAGGTTCAGCTGGGACTTGATCGTGGCGTTCGATTGGAACTGCGCCTGCACCTGCGTCGGCCCGGACACGACGGTGTTCCGGGGCAGCACGAGGATGCGGAGCTTCCCGTAGTTCGAACGCTTCTCGCCGGAGGTGGATCCGGCATCGGCATCGACCGCGACGTAGCCCGTCAGCGGTGCGTTGGACCCGGTCGTCGTCGAGTTGGGGATGTAGGTCGAGTAGAGCGAGAACGTGGGAGTGGACTGGCCGGGCAGCTTCATCGTCAGGTAGTAGGGCGGCTGCTGGGTGTTGCTGTCGTCCGCCGCAGAGGAGGACGGGTCGGTCGGGGTCTTCCACTGGTCGTCCTTCCGGTAGAAGGACGTCGGGTCGCTGACGTGATACGTGCCGAGGATCGCCCGCTGCACGCGGAACAGGTCCTCCGGGTAACGGACGTGACTCATGAGCGACCCGCTCATCTGCGACATCGGTCGCACGGTCGACGGGAAGATGCTGCTCCAGGCCTTGAGCACCGGGTCGCCAGCGTCCCACGCGTACAGCGTCACCTTGCCGGTGTAGGCGTCGACGGTCGCCTTCACCGAGTTGCGGATGTAGTTCAGGTTGTCCGTCGCGTACGTCGCCGCGGAGTTCGTGCTCGTGTCGGACAGCGCGCTCGACAGGCTCTCCGTCGAGGAGTAGGGGTACGACGTCGAGGTCGTGTAGCCGTCGACGATCCAGACCACGCGTCCGCCCACGACGGTCGGGTAGGGGTCCGAATCGAGCGTCAGGTACGGCGCGACCTTCTGCACCCGGGTCAGCGGGTTGCGGTCGTACAAGATCTGCGACTTCGCATTCACGCCGTCGGTCGACAGCAGGATCTGGTCGGAGGAGAACTTCAGCGCGTAGACCAGGCGGTTGAAGAGGTTGCCGACGCTCGGCCCGCCCTCCCCCTCGCCCGTCGCATTGTAGGTCGTGTTCGTCTGCGTGCCGTTGGCGGCGTTGCCGCTGACGTAGTCGAGCTCGAGCGGCTTCGCGTTCGCCGGCGCGCCGACGACCGAGAACGTCGGCGACTCCTCGCCGAAGTAGATGCCCGGCTCGGTCACGTCGAGCGAGCCGCTCGACGGGATGTTGGATTCGAAGAAGGAGGGCGCACCGTCGCTGGTGCGCCGGTTGCCGTAGGCGGCGACGAGGCCGTAGCCGTGGGTGTAGACGAAGGTGTCGTTGAAGGCCGACGAGTTGGGCAGGCCGCCCTGGTTCAGCTCGCGCACCGCGACGACGGCGTCCTGCGACGTGCCGTCGATCGAGTACCGGTCGACGTCGAGGAACGTCGGGAACTTGTAGTACTGCTTGAACTGCTGCAGCTGTGCGAACGTCGGCGACACGACCTTGGGGTCGATGATGCGGATGTTCGCCGTCGTCTGCGCATCGGCGCTGAGCGCGCCCTGCGTCGCGGTCGTCTTCGCGTCGTAGGCGATCTGCTGCACGCCCGCGACGTCGTAGGCGTCCTGCGTCGCCTTGATCGCGTTGGTGATGTAGTCCTTCTCGAGGCTGCTCTCGTTCGGCTTCACCTGCAGGTTCCACATCGCCCACGGGAAGACGGACCCGACGACGATCGACGCCACGACGAGCAGCGCGGTGCCGACGAGCGGGAGGCGCCAGCGCCCGATCACCGCCGTGACGACGAACAGCGCGGCGACCAGCAGGGCGCAGACCGCGAGGATCAGCCGGCCGGGGATGACCGCGTTCACGTCGGCGTACGCCGCACCGGTGATGAGCCCACCTGTCGCGGTGTCGGAGAGGGTCGTGAACTGGTCGAGGTACAGGCTGATCGCCTGCACGATCAGGAACACCGCGACCGTGACCGAGACCTGCACGCGCGCGGCTCGGGACACACGCACGTCGCGGCCGACGATGCGGATGCCGCCGTAGAGGTAGGCGGTCGCGAGCGACGCGATCACGCTGACCACCAGCACGGCGGACGCGAAACCGACGATGCCGTGCAGGGCGGGGAGCTGGAACAGGTAGAAGCCGACGTCCAACCCGAAGACCGGGTCCTTCTTGCCGACGCTCGTGGAGTGCAGCAGCAGCAGGATCGGCTGCCAGCGCGCAGCGGCGGACACCCCGGCGAACAGGCCCACGACGACGGGGACGCCGATCATGACGACACGGCGCAGCGGCTCGATGACCTGCTGGTACCGGTCGAGCTGGGCGGTGAGCTTCGCGTACACCGGCCGCAGCCGGTAGGCGAGCTGGATGGTCACGATCACGGGCACGGCCATCGCGAGGAACCCGATCACGAACAGCGCCGCGATCGTGAGCCACTCGGTGTAGAGCACACCCGAATAGCCGAGCTTCCCGAACCAGAGGGCGTCGGTGTAGAGCCCCGCGAACAGGAAGAACCCGATGAGGAGGACCACCACAACGCCCAAGGTGATCGCGAGTGCCGCGCGTCGACGTCGTGCCGGCGCTGCTGTCTGCGTCGTCACCCGGCTGAGGATACCTGGGCGGCGCACGTCGGCAGACCCGGCCCGGGGCCCCGCTCGCGGACCTCGTCGAGCGTCGCGACGGCGTTCGACAGGGTGGTCACAGGAACCACATCGAGACCGTCAGGGATGTGGCCGACGACTTCGTCGCAATTGTCCGCCGGCGCCAGGAACAGCGTCGCGCCCGCGGCCCTGGCCGCGGACATCTTCTGCACGATGCCGCCGATCGCCCCGACCTGGCCGTCGCCGCAGATCGTGCCGGTGCCGGCGACGTGCCGGCCGCCCGTGATCGCGCCGGGCGTCAGCTTGTCGATGATCCCGAGGGCGAACATCATCCCGGCGGAGGGGCCGCCGACATCGTCGATCTTGAGCTGCACCGTGAAGGGCGGCGTGATGACGGCGGACGTCGACACCCCGAGCAGCGGCCGGGTGCCGCCCGTGCCGTCCGCGACGGGCCTCGGAGTGATCCGGACCGTCATCGAGGCGCCGGCGCGGCTGATCAGGATCGTCGCCGCCTTCGTGCCGTTCGCGATCACCGCGTTCTGGAGGGAGCAGGCGTCCCCGATCGCCGTGCCGTCATAGGACGTGACGACGTCACCCTCCTGCAGCACGCCGCTCGCAGCCGAGCCGCGCTCGACCTTCTCGATCGCGACCGTGCCCTTCACCGGGTCGCCGAGCTGCGTCAGCGCCGCCGCGATCGCGCTCTGCTGCGAACCCGTCATCTCCTGCGCGCTCTGCTGCTCGGCCTGGCCCTGCGTCTGACCCTGCGGGAACACCGCCTCCAGCGGGATCACCGCCTTGCTCGGGTCGAGCCACGCCTCCGCGAGGTCGAACCAGGAGGGCCCACCGGTCGTGCTGCCGAGTACGGACACCGTGAGCAGGTCGAGCCGCCCGGTCGTGGGGTAGGTCGTGCGCCCCGGGATGGAGATCAGCGGTGCGCGGTCCTTGCCCGTGCCGGCTGAGCCGAGCGTGTCGTAGACGGGGCCGGGCTGCTCGACCGCGTACGGGGACGGGAGCAGCGCGACGACGAACACGAGCAGGATCGCGGCGCCGGCGATCAGGGTGGGCCGGCTCGGACGCGTGTGCGCGCCGAGCGAACGCGACCGTGGAGCCTGCATCGAGCGCCTAGCGTAAGCGCATGGCTGATGAGCCGGAGGACGCCTCCGAGCCGGATCTGCAGGAGATGCTGCGCCGGATGATGGCCGGCGGAGGCGCGCCGGACACCGCGGCGCTCGCGAAGGCGATGGGGTTGCCCGGTGGCGCTGCCGGGCTCGAGCAGCTGATGGCGCAGCTGCGGCAGGCGATGCAGAACCCCGACGGCAAGATCGACTGGTCGATCGCGACCGATCAGGCCATCGCCGCCGCCGGGGCGGGCACGCTGTCCGCGACCGACCGGCAGACGACGGAGGGGCAGCAGGCGTTCTCCGTCGCCGGCCTGTGGCTCGACGAATCGACCGTGTTCGACACGCTGCCCGAGTCCCCGAGCACCCTGACCCGCACGCAGTGGATCCGCGCGACGATGCCGTTCTGGATCCAGCTCGCCGAGCCGGTCGCGCTGCGCATCGCCGACTCGCTGACCAGCGTCTTCACCGAGCAGATCCCGACCGAGATCGCGGGCGAGCTCGCCGCGCGGGTGCCCGACGTCGGCCGGATGCTGCAGCAGGTGTGCGGCACGATCTTCGCCGCGCAGCTCGGCGCCGTCGTCGGCGGCCTCGCGGCCGAGGTGGTCTCGGGCGGCGACGTCGGCGTCCCCCTCCTGCCCGACGGCAAGGCGGCGCTGCTGCCGCAGAACCTCGACCCGTTCGGCGAGGGCCTCGACATCGACCAGCAGCAGATCACGCTCTACCTCGCCGTCCGCGAGCTGGCGCACGCTCGCCTGTTCCGCCATGCGCGCTGGCTGCGCCTCGGCCTCACGAGCACGATCGGCGACTTCTCGAAGGACCTCGGCGTCGACCTCGACCAGGTGCAGCGGTTCGCGGAGGGCTTCGACCCGACCGACACCGAGCGGCTCAAGGAGGCGTTCTCCTCCGGCGA
Organism: uncultured Amnibacterium sp.; assembly: GCF_964244015.1. Classification (NCBI taxonomy): domain Bacteria; kingdom Bacillati; phylum Actinomycetota; class Actinomycetes; order Micrococcales; family Microbacteriaceae; genus Amnibacterium; species uncultured Amnibacterium sp. Next base: position 9,398 of record NZ_CAXTHO010000030.1, read on the forward strand.
GCTGATCCCGCCGAAGACGGAGTCGCAGGAGGCCGCGCTGAACCGCCTCGAGACGACGCTGGCGCTCGTCGAGGGCTGGGTCGACGTCGTCACCGCCGACGCGACCGCACGCCTGCCGAAGTCGGCCGCGATCGCCGAGACGGTACGCCGCAGACGTGCGACCGGCGGCCCGGGCGAGCAGGCGTTCGCGACCCTCGTCGGCCTCGAGCTGCGGCCGCGGCGGCTGCGCGAGGCGGCGGCGATGTGGCGCAGGGTCACCGACGCGCTCGGCACCGCGGGCCGGGACGCGCTCTGGTCCCACCCGGACCTGCTGCCGACGGCTGCAGACATCGACGATCCCGACGCGCTGATCGCCCGTCTCACCGCGGCCGAGCCGGCCCAGGACGACGTCGATCGCGAGCTGGAGGACCTCCTCCGCGGTGACGACCCGCCCCCTCCGGTCTGAGTCCTCGGCCCGACCCACGCTCCGCAGCGCGCGGATGCCGACGGACGAGTCCTTCCGTTTTGAAGGAGTTCTCCGGCCTTCGGCGGACGAACTCCTTCAAAACGGAACCGCCTGTGGAGAGCGCCGAGCGCGCTGCCGCCGGAGCCGCGAGGATCCCCGAGTGCTCCGCATCGATCCGGCCGCGACACCGCTGTGGCGGACGCCCGACAGCCTGCAGTTCGGGCACGATCCCGAGCTCGCGCGGCTCGAGCGGGTGCCGCCCGGCGCGGAGGAGGTGATCTCCGCGCTCGTGCTCGGCACGGACCGGCGCGGGCTGGCGGCCGTCGCCGCGGACGCCGGGTTCGAGGATCTCGATGCGCTGCTCGCACGGCTCGACCCGGTCCTGCTCCGCACCGGGCCGGAGCCGCCGCCGCTCGCCGTGGCGCTCGACGGACCCGAGGACCTCACCGCGATGGCGCGTCCCTGGTTCGGCTCCTCCGCCGCCGCTCGGCCCGACGTCGTCGTGATCCTCGCGCACCACCTGGTCCCACCTGCCGACACCGTGCGGGCGCTCGCGGAGGACCGGCCGCACATCGCGCTCGTGTTCGACGACCAGGCCGCGGTCGTCGGCCCCTACGTCGTGCCCGGGGCCACGCCCTGCCTCCGCTGCGCCGAGGAGTACCGCCTCGACGATCCCGCCCGCCGCGCCGTCGCCGCACAGCTGCTCCGCCGAGGGCCGGCCAGGACGACGACGTCGATCGGCACCCGGCTCGCCGCGTTCGCCGCGCTCGGTGACGCGCTCGACGCGCTGCGCCTCCACCGCGACACGGGGCTCGAGGGCGCGGCGCTGCGGATCGCGGAGGGCGGCGGGTTCAGCCGCGAGCGCCGGCCCTGGCACGCGCGGTGCTCGTGCCGGTCGGCTGACGGACCTGCACCGACGGCCCCAGCTCGGTCAGGAAGCGGGACGACCGGCGTTCCCCCGGCCGCGGCGCCGCCGATCGCGCCCACGACATCCTGAGGCGGTCGCGCGCGCGAGTCATGCCGACGTAGAGCAGCCGGCGCTCCTCATCCACCTCCGCCGCGGTCGTCGCGTAGGAGATCGGCAGCAGCCCCTCCGAGCAGCCGATGAGGTACACGACGGGCCACTCGAGGCCCTTCGCAGCGTGCAGCGTGAGCACCGACACCGCGCTGACAGGCGGCTCGTGCTGCGCGGCGGCCCGCTCGGCGAGGTCCGCCACGAACCCGGTCAGCGTGGTGCCGGGCGGTGCCTGCTCGGCGAGGGTGCCGAGCGCATCGAGCAGCTCCCACCGGGAGCGCTGCTCGCCGGGGCCCTGCGGCGCGTGATGCGTGTGACCGAGCTGCCGGAGGGCGTCGCTCACCGACTTCATCAGCGGCTCCTCCAGCCGCGCCTGCACGGCGGCGCGCAGCAGCTCCACCGCCTTCCGGACGACGGGCTGCTCGAAGTACCGCCGGGCCTTGCCGGTCGTGACCGGCACGCCCGCGCCGGCGAACGCCTGCTCGAGCATCGCGGCCTGCGCGTTGATCCTCACCAGCACGGCGATGTCGCCCGGCGGTGTCCCGCCCGCGATCTGCGCTGCGACCGCCAGCGCGACCCCGGCCGCCTCGTCCGCGTCGTCGGCGTAGTCCCGGACCTGGATCGCGGGCTCCCTCGGGTCCGCCGCCCGGCGCACGGCACTCAGCGTCAGCGCGCCGCGCCGCCCGGTCATCAGCGCGTTCGCGGCCTTCACGACCCCGTCGACGGACCGGTAGTTGTGCTCCAGCCGGATGACGGAGGCGCCGGGGCGCTCGCCGAAGCGGAGGAGGTACTCGTTCTGCGCGCCCGCGAACGAGTAGATGGTCTGGCTCGCGTCGCCGACCACGCAGACGTCGGAGTGGTCACCCAGCCACGCGTCGAGCAGGTGCTGCTGCGCGGGCGAGACGTCCTGGTACTCGTCGACCGTGAAGAAGCGGTACTGCTCCCGCACCTCGGTCGCGACGGCCGGCTCGGACTCGATCATCCCGGTCGTGGCGAGCAGCACGTCCTCGAAGTCGAGCAGCCGCTGCTCGTCCTTGAGGGTCTCGTAGCGCTGCTGCAGCGCGACCATCGCGTCGACGTCGAGACCCTGCGGCATCACCCGGTCGATCGCGAGCGCGGCGTACCTGTCGAAGCCGATCGCGGCGGTTTTGCGGTACTCGATCTCTCCCGCCGCGTCCTTCAGCGCCGCGGTGCCGAGTCGCATCCGCAGCCCCTCCGCCGCCCGCGCGACGAGCCGCGCCTTGGCATCGAGGATCGACGGCGCCGGCGACCCCATCAGCTCCGGCCAGAAGTGGTTCAGCTGCGCCAGCGCCGCGGAGTGGAACGTGCGCGCGGCGATGCCGGGCGCGCCGAGGGCCGCCATCCTGGCCCGCAGCTCGGCCGCCGCCCTGGTCGTGAACGTCAGCGCCATGACCCGCTTCGGCGGGAAGACGCCGGTGGCGACGCCGTAGGCGATCCGGTGCGTGATGGTCCTGGTCTTGCCGGTCCCGGCGCCGGCGAGCACGCACACGGCGCCGGTCAGCGTCTCCGCGGCGGCGCGCTGCTGCTCGTCGAGCGCGTCGAGCAGCGCCTCGGCAGCGCTCACCAGTCGCCCTCGAGCCTGCCTCCGTACCAGTGCTCGATGATCGCCCGCGCGATCGAGGTGCGACCCGGCAGGTGCAGCGTGGTGCCGGCTGCGGCGAGCAGCTCCTCGCGGGACCACCAGCGGGCCTCGCGGATCTCCTCGCCGTCGGGCTCCGCCTCGACCTCGCCGTCGTCGACGGTCCGCGCCAGGAAGCCGACCATCACGCTGGCGGGGAAGGGCCACGGCTGCGACCCGAGGTACTCGGCCTCGCCGACCCGGACCCCGACCTCCTCGAACACCTCGCGGCGCACCGCGGACTCGAACGACTCCCCCGGCTCGACGAAGCCGGCGAGCACCGAGACCCGGCCCTCGGGCCACGCCTGGTTCCTCGCGAGCAGGAGGCGGTCCAGCCCGTCGACGACGCCCATGATCACGGCGGCGTCGGTGCGGGGGAACACGTGCTCACCGCTCGACTCCTGATCGAAGCCCTCCGGGTGCCGCACCCAGCCGCCGCGCCCCGGCACGGTCGGGACACCGCTGCGCGGCGAGAACCCGGCGACGCGATGCCAGTTCGCGAGCCCGAGCAGCTCGGCGAACAGTCCGGCGTCCCGCGCGGACAATCGAGCGCCGTCGAGCCGCAGGTCCGCCCACACGCCTTCACCGGGCAGGTCGGCCTCGACGGGCGGCTCGGTATAGACCGCGCCGAGCACGACGGTGCCGACGGACGGCTCGCCGTCTTCCGTCGTGCGGCCCAGGTAGAGCAGCAGCGCGGGTTCGGGGAGGGAGGCGGGGGGCACGAGCGCGAGACCGGAGCCGTCCGCCGTCAGCAGCGCGCGGCCGCCCGCGAGGACCGCGACCCTGGTCGCCGGATCAGCCCAGGAGTCCTCGAGCACGCCGGGCCGGTCGCGCGACAGGGCGTCCCGGTCGAGCGTGCTGCGTGAGAGCGGAAGCGAATCGCTGAACCCCGACGCCATCGTGCGATGCACCTCTCCCCGGCGCGGACACGCCGATGCCGCCGGACCCCCGGGAGGTCCCCCGACCTAGCCTGGTCGGCATGCCCAGGCACCGCTTCACCCTAGCCGCGCTGGCGACACTGGCCGTTCCCGGCCTCGACGTCGCCGTCACGCGGACCTTCACGGGCGGCGGCGACGGCCAGCACGACGCGGCGCTGCTCACCGACGCGGCCGGCGACCATTTGGTCGTCCGGGCCCCGGTCGACGAGCAGGCGGGCGCCCGGCTCACCGCGGAGATCGCCGTGCTGGCCGCGCTCACGCCCGGTGTGCGCGCCCGGCTCCCGTTCGCCGTGCCGAGCACCGTCGGGGTCCTGCCCGCGCCGCAGGCGGTCGTCAGCACCTACCTCCCCGGCGTCCGCCTGCAGCCCGCCTCGGTCGGCGCGGGCAGCGCGCTCGCCGGATCGATCGGCAGGGCGATCGCCGCGATCCACGAGCTGCCCACCGCCGTGGTCGCCGACGCGGGCCTCCCGGTCGCGACGGCAGCGGAGTGCGTGAAGGGGGTGGAGGAGCTGATCGCGCGCGCCGACGCCACCGGCGACGTGCCGCTCGAGCTGATCCACCGCTGGACCGCTGCCGCAGCCGACCCGACCCTCTGGCGCTTCCGGCCGTGCGTCGTGCACGGCGGTCTCGCCGCCGAGAGCCTGCTCGTGACGCAGAAGGAAGACCTCGACGGCAGGGTCACCGGGGTGCTCGGGTGGGCGGGCCTGCAGGTCGGCGACCCGGCGCGGGACGTCGCCTGGGTGCTCGGGCTGCCCGCGGCCGGGGCCGCCGGATCCGTGCTCGACACCTACACGGCCACGCGCGGCCGCGGCTCCGATGCGGCGATCGCCCGCCGTGCCCTGCTGTACGCCGAGCTCGAGATCGCGCGCTGGCTGCTGCACGGCGCGGACCGGGGCGACGCCGTCGTCGCGGACGACGCGGTGCAGATGCTCGAGGCCCTGCTCGCGTCCGTGCTGGAGGGGACGGGCGGCACCCTCGTCGGCGAGCGGCTGCCGACCCTGACGGTCACCGAGGTCGAGCGGATGCTCGACGCCCGCCGTCAGCGCGCAGCGGGCGCATCGCGGGCGCCGCTCGCCGCCCACGCCTCGCGCAGCTCCTCCGCGGAGTAGACCCGCTGCGGCCGCACGACCAGATCGTGCGCGACGTAGTAGAACGCCGCGTCGATCGCGGCCGGGTCGATGCCCTCCCTGCTCGCGTACGCGAAGCGGTAGAGCGCGAGCTGCAGCTGCTTCAGCTCCGCGTCGGCGGTGGAGGTCGGCGGTCGGCCCGTCTTCCAGTCGACGATCTCGAACCGGCGCTGTCCTGAGGCACTCGAAGGGTCGCCGCGCCGGAACACCGCGTCGATCTTGCAGACCAGGATCCTGCCCTCGAACGGCACCTGGATCTCGGTCTCCACCTCGAGCGGCTCGAGCGCGCCCCACTCGCTGGCCTCGAACGTGCGCTGCAACGCCTCGAGACCGGGCACGTCGTCGTCGGGCTCGATCGACTCGTCCCGCTCGGAGCGGCCGGCGTCGACGAGCTCCTCCGACGCCGGCACCCCCGCGCGGCGCTCCACCCACGCGTGGAAGACCGTGCCGAGCCGGGTCGCGCGGTACGGCCGTTCCGGCATCGGGCGGCGCACGGCGTCGACGACGGCGTCGAGGTCGTCGACGAAGTCCTTGAAGCGGGAGGCGGGGATCCGGTCGGGCAGGACCGTCCGGCCGCCGGCCGCCCGGCGGGCCCGCTCGGCGAGCAGCACATCGACGGAGCGCGCCCAGCGTCCGCCGTCGCCGGAGGCCGCGGCGACCGCATCGGCCGCCTCCTGCACCGCGTCCCGCCTGCCCGCGAGCGGATCGGCGGGCCAGCGGAGCGTCTCGGGGGGCGCGCCCTCGGGACGCTCGTCGAACGCGGACGACTGCGGCGGCTGCGTCACCACGCCGGCCGCCGCGACATCGGTCAGGAACGAGGAGGCGGCACGGGCGCTGCGCTGGCCGCCCCAGAACGACCCGGACAGCAGGAGGCGGTGCCGGGCCCGGGTGACGGCGACGTAGGCGAGGCGGCGCTCCTCCGCGAGCAGCATCGCCGTGACCGAGTCCTTGAAGCTCCGCACGGCGGTCTTCAGCGCCTTCCGGTCCTCGAGCGCGCGCCAGTCGAGCACCGGCAGCTCGTCGGCGTCGCCGCGGAACGCGTAGGGCAGCACCCCGGCGGTCAGCCAGCCCTTGCTGCTCTGCGGCTTGGCCGGCAGCTCGTCGGCGACGAGGCGCGGCACGGCGACGAGGTCCCACTCGAGCCCCTTCGACCCGTGGATCGTGAGCACCTGCACGGTGCCGGCCTCGGGCGGCTCGCTGCGCGGCGACAGGTCCTCCTTCTGCTCGGCGGTCTGCAGCCAGCCGAGGAACCCGCCGAGGGTCGACGACTCCGACACCGCCAGGTAGCCGGACAGCGCCTCGTCGAACGCCTCGAGCGGCGCCGGGCCGAGTCGGCGCTCGTTCGCGGCGACCTCGATGTCGAGGCCGAGCGTCTCGACCGTCAGGCGCACGAACCCGGGCAGATCCCCGCCGGACCGCGCGCGCAGCCCGGCGAACAGCGCGCCCGCCTCGCGCAGGCGCCGGAGGCCCTCGTCGCTGAAACCGGCGATCGCGCTGTGGGTCCTCCGGCGAGCCAGGAAGTCGAGCGCGTCGACGATCGAGGCGCTCTCCCCCTCGGCGAGCGAGCGGTCGAAGGCGGCCGCGACCTCGGGCTGCAGGCGCCGCTCGGTCGGGTCGTGCCGCTCGAGCCACCGCGCCAGGTGCTGCAGCGCCGCGAGGTCCGCCGGCCCGATCCGCCATCGGCCGCCGGCGAGCAGGCGGACGAGCTCCGGTCCCGCCTGGGCGTCGTGCACGATCCGCAGGCCGGCGACGAGGTCCATCACCTCCGGCTCGAGCAGCAGGCCGCCGACGCCGAGCACGTGGTACGGCACACCGGCGCGACGGAACGCGGCGAGGAACTCGGGGAGCGTCCGTCGTGCCCGCACGAGCATCGCGGCGGAGGGCGGTCTGGACGCCTCCGCGAGCGCGGTGCGGAACCAGCCCGCGACGGCGTCCGCCTCCTCCGCAAGCGTCTCGGGGAAGACCGTGTCGACCTCGTGCTCGGAGGCGGCCGGCGACGGGTCGAGCCGACCCACCGGCACGCGCGCGGCGGCCGACAGCGGCTCCGCGATCGCGTTCGCGGCGGCGAGGATCCTGGTGCCGTTCCGCCAGCTGGTGCTCAGCGCGTGCACCGCGACGGACCCGTCCCCTACGGTTCCTGAGGCTCTCGAAGGGCCGAAGTCGCGGGCGAAGTCGTCGAGGTTCGCCGCCGAGGCTCCGCGCCAGCCGTAGATCGACTGGTGCGGGTCGCCGACCGCCATCACCGCGCCGCCGGCGAACAGCCGGGCCAGCAGCCGCGTCTGCACGACAGAGGTGTCCTGGTACTCGTCGAGCAGCACGACGCGGTGCCGCGCGCGGATCGCCTGCACGACGTCGGGCGCCGCGGCCGTGATGTCGAGCGCGAGCGACACCTGGTCGCTGTACTGCACCGCCCCGATGGCCCGCTTGGCGTCCCGGAACGCCTCAGCCAGCCGCAGCAGCGTCGGCAGGGTCCGCGCCGGCACCAGCGCCTCGTCGACCTCGCCCTGGTAGACGCTCCTGCCACCGTAGGGGAGCGCTTCGATCGCCGCGCCGTACGCCTCCGCCATCGCGGCGACCGCTGCCGGGTCGGCGGCGTGCTCGCCGAGCCCGTTCGCGACATCGAGCACGAGCTGGGTGATGCGGTCGACGCCGAGGTCGAGCTCGGCGATCTCCGGGTCCGGCCACTCGACCACCACGCGCCGCGCGAGCTGCCAGGCCGACGCCTCCCCGAGCACGACACCGTCCGCGTCTCGGCCGATCCGCACCGCGTTGTCGCGGTACAGCCCGTTCGCGAAGGCGTTGTAGGTGGACACTACCGGCGGATCGAAGGGGTCGTAGTCCTCGGCGAGCCCGGCCGCCGACAGCATCGCGAGGCGCTCCCTGACGCGCTCGGCGAGCTCGGAGGCCGCCTTCCTGGTGAAGGTCAGCCCGAGGACCTCGGAGGAGCGCGCCCGCCGGTTCGCGAGCAGCCAGAGCACCCGCATCGCCATCGTCTCGGTCTTGCCGCTGCCGGCACCGGCCACCACGAGGGCCGGACCGAGCGGCGCCTCGATGATCGCCAGCTGCTGCTGCGTGGGCGGCGGCCTGCGGAGGCGGTCGGCGATCTCCAGGGCGGAGACGACCCGCGTCACGGTCTGCTCAGCGCCGCCTACCTCAGCCACCGCAGACCTCCGGCACCCGCAGCAGCATCGGGCGGAACGGGCTGGAGCCGAAGCGGATCTCGGGCTCGACGGGGCCGTCGAACCGGGCGGCGGCCATCCCCTCGGCAGCCGCGGCGAGCCGGTCCCTGAACGCGTCCGCCGTCTCGTCGTCGAGCGCCCGCTGCGTGAGCAGCGCGTACGGCTCCTTGCCCTTCTGGCGGACGAACAGCAGCGCTGCTCCCCCGCTCGGCGCCGACGCGTCGATGCCGTCGACGACGCCGGCGCGCACCGCGAGCTGGTAGACGCCCAGCTGCGCATGCCGTGCGGTCTCGGGGCCGGAGGGGCGGGTTGATCCCGTCTTCAGGTCCACGACCCGCACCCGCCCTGCCCGGTCCTGCTCGACGCGGTCGATCGTGCCGGTCGCGAGCGCCCGGCCGACCGGGAACTCGAACGTCGTCTCACCGCCGAGCAGGACCGAGCCGTCGGCCGCGACGTCCGCGAGGTACCGCGAGATCGAGCCGATCATCCGGTCCGCGAGCCGGTGCTCCTTCGCCTCGATCCAGTCCGCCTCGAAGTCGAGCTCACGCCATCGGCCCTCCAGCGCGGCGAGCATCGCGGCCTCGTCCGGCGCGGTGGCCGTCTCGAGCACCCAGTGCAGCATCGTGCCGATCGCGCCGGCGAGCATCGGCTCACCTCCTGCCACCCGCTCGAGGAACCAGTCGAGCGGTGACGCCTCGAACCGCTCCAGCTTCGACGGGGAGACCCGCACGGGCTGCTCGGGATCGGGGACGAGCGGCTCGTCCGTGCTGATCCCGGCGAGGCCCCACCACGACGCCGGCGCGGCGCCGGGCACGTCCGCACGGGCGAGGCGACCGAGCGCCGCCGCGGCCTCGCCCCGAGCATCCGGCGGGCCGTTCACCGCGGTGCGGCGCAGGAGGCCGACGACCGGCCGGAGGGCGTTCGGCGCGGTCGCCAGGGTGTCGGGAGCGGGACCGTCGGCGAGGCCGAACAGCACGCTCGGCGCCTCGTCGTCGTTCGCCACCGCGGCGAGCAGCAGCACCGACCGCGCCCGCGACGCGGCGAGCGCGAACAGGCGCAGCTCGTCGGACAGGACGGCCCGCCGCTCGTCCACCGGCGACGCCGGCACGCCGCGGCCGTCCAGCCGGGCGACCAGCTCGCCGAGCGCCAGCAGGGAGCCGCGCGGCCGCAGGTTCGGCCACACGCCGTCCTGGAGGCCTGCGATGACGACGGTGTCGAACTCGCGGCCGGCGACGCCGACCGGGGTCGTGACGAGCACGCCGTCGCGCAGACCGCGCGGCGCCAGCGAGTCGTCGACGACGTCCGCCTCCAGCCGCGCGGTCAGGAACACCGCGGCCGGGTCGGTCGGGCCGCGCTCCGCGGCGCGCGCCGCGGAGGCAAAGAGCGCGACGACGTCGTCGAGGTCGCGGTTCGCCTCCGCCGCGACCAGACCGGCGCCGAGCGCGCGCTCCCGCCACACCGGTGCGAGACCGCTCGAGTCCCACACGTGCCAGAGCAGGTCCTCCGCCGACGCCCCGGTCGCGTCGAGCTCGCGGACCTGCTGCAGGGTCTGCGCGAGCCGGGCCGCCCGTCGCGCGAGCGGACTGTCGATGGTCGCGAACCGATCCGGCGCGGCGAGCGCGTCGACGAGCAGCTCCCCGGCGGTGCGCACGCCGCCTCCGCCCAGCTCCTCCACCCGCAGCGCGAGCCGGAGCCGTCGGAGCGCGAGCCGATCGAGGCCGCAGAACGGGCCGGTCGCGAGCGAGACGGCGGTCTCGGGCGTGAGCGGGATCAGGCCGAGCGCCACCGCGACGACCTCGACGAGCGCTCGCGCGGCGCGGTCCACGGCGTCCTGCGCGGTACCGGCGGTGACCGCTGGCACCCCCGCGATCTCGAGTGCGCGGGCGAGCGGCTCGACGAGCGCGCCGGAGCGGACGACGACGGCCTGCTCCGCGAACGGCACGTCGTGCTCCAGGTGCCGGTCCCGGAGGAGGTGCGCGACCCGGGCCGCGAGGGCCCCCGGCCCGTCGGCCTCGACGGACAGCACCGGCGCACCACCGGGGCGCGCGGTCGCGACCCGCTGCGGGCCCGCGAGCGCGGTGCCGATCCGCTCGGTGACCTTCGCGACGAACCGGCGGATCGTGTCCGGGTGCCGGTGCACGGTGCCGAGCTTCAGGCGCGCGGGGGCCTCGATGCCGAGTCGCTGCTCGAACCGGCCCAGCAGGTCGGGCTCGCCGCCGCGGAACGTGTCGGCCGCGATGTCGGGGTCGCCGAACGCGATCACCGCGCAGCCGCGCTCGGCGAGCGCCGCGAGCAGCCCGACCGCGGACTCGCCCAGGTCCTGCATGTCGTCGACCACGACGAGGCGCAGGCTGCCGGCCAGATCGCCGGGTCGGTCGCGCAGCACCGCCGCGGTGGCGAGCGCGACGAGCTCGGCCGAGTCGAAGGCGTCGGGCTCCACGGCGGGCAGGATCTCGAGGTACTGCCGCCAGAACGCCGCGGCCGCACGCCACTCCTGCCGCCCGGCCATCGCGCCGAGATCGGCGAGCTCCACCGGATCGACGTCGCGTTCCGTGCAGCGCGCGAACAGCTCCCGCAGCTCGCCGCGGAACGCGCGGGTCCCCCGCACCTCCGGCCCCAGCCGCTCGGGCCACACCACCCCGGAGCCGGGCAGCAGCTGCCCGATCAGTCGGTCCTGATCGCCGCCGGAGAGCAGCACCGGGGCGTCGCGCCCGTCCTCCGCGGCCTCGCGCCGTGCGATGTCGAACGCGAGCGACGCGGCCGTGCGGGCGAGGGGAGCCGAGACGGGACGCCCGACCTCGAGCAGCAGCCGGTCGCGCAGCCGGGACGCCTGCGCGCGTCGCGGGGCGAGCAGCAGCACGGCGTCGGGGGTGAGCCGCCCGCTCCTGATCCGGTCCGCCACGAGGGCGACCGCGGTCGTCGTCCTGCCCGTGCCCGGCGCGCCCAGCACGACCGCCGACGCACCGTCGGGCAGCGCGAGCACGGCCGACTGGTCGAGGTCGAGGGGCGGGAGGTCGGGCACGGCTCGGACAGTAGGGGCGGGGACCGACATCGCCTGTCCGCCCACCGCGGAACGGCCGTCGCGCAGCGGGCGACGCGCGGGATACTGGCGGCGGGCCGGTCGCAGACCGGCCGAACCGCAGTCCTCCGCCCGTTCGCGCGGAGGAGCAAGAAAGGGGGCGGCCTCGTGGAGGTGCGCATCGGGATCCAGAACTCCGGCCGGGAGCTCGCGTTCGAGAGCGCGGACTCGCCTGCCGCCGTGCAGAAGACCATCGGCGACGCGATCGACAAGAAGGCGACGCACTTCACCCTCACGGACGAGAACGGCCGCCTGTACCTCGTGCCGACGGCGTCGCTCGCCTACGTCGAGGTCGGCAGCGAGCGCACGCGGCGCGTCGGCTTCGTCGCCTGACATGCAGCTGATCTACGCCGAAGCGGTCTCGATCGTGCTCGGTCTGGCCGCGCACGCGGTGCTGCCGCGGCGCGCCCTCACCGGCGTGCTGCTGCTGCCCGCGGTCGCGGGGGTTGCCGGCGCGATCGTATGGGTCGGGCTGACGTGGGCGCAGGTCGCGCAGGGCGGCCCGGCCATGTGGCTCGCGTCGCTGCTCGCGGCGGCGCTGTCGGCGGTCGCGGTCGGCGTCCCCCTCCGCGCGTCCCGCCACCGCGCCGACGAGAGCCGACTCGCCGCCGCGTGAGCCCGAGCGCTTCAGCAGGATTCAGCGCCTTCAGCAGGACGGAATCGCCGATCCTGTCCTGCTGAAGCTCCTGAGTCCTACTGAAGTGCTCGACCGGCAGTTACGCGGTGAGGCCCAGCCGGTCCATGCGGCGGGTGTGGGCCGCGATCAGGTCGTTCAGGATCGGTTCGACGCGGCGCGCCTCCGTGCTGGCCGGCTGACCGGCGGCATCGCGGACGTCCGCGAGGGCCGAGCGGGCGACGAGGAGCGTGTCGCCGACGAGCCGCCGCCCCCACAGCGCGAGGCGGGAGCCGAGCCGCTCGTCGACGGCCAGTCCCTGCTCGAGCACCGCGACGAGCGCGTCGTGGCCGATGTCGCGCTGCAGGATCGGGACGACCCGGCGCGCGTCGGGCTCGGGCAGGCCGGCGGCGAGCCCGGCGAAGAAGTCGTCGAGCAGCCCGGCGGAGAGATGGAGGGTCAGCACCGACTCGTGCCATCCGGAGTCGGCGAGGCGCCGCCGGTAGCGATCGATGTCGGCGGTGAACGGGTGCATCGCCGCCGCGGAGACAGCACCCCGCGCCTCGATCAGCGCGGTCAGCTCGGAGTGCTGATCGAGCACGGCAGCGGCGACGCGCGTGATCGCCTCGCGGTCGCCGAGATCGGTCGCCCTCCCTGCCACCGCGGAGGCCGACTCGAACAGCGCGAGCTTGAGGTAGGCGACCCGGCCCAGCAGCGCCTCCGTGTCCGGTCGCAGGTCCCCGAGCGCGATGCGCTCGACCTTGGCAGGAGCATTCCGCCGGGGACGGGGCACGGACGGACGCCGTCGTCCCAGTCGGATCACCCGGTAAGCATATTGGCGGCGGCTATCATGAGTCCGTGGTCCGCCGTGGCGCGGACCCGCACGCGCCGGTCAGGAACGCACGATCTCGGCGCACCCGCGCGATCCGTTCCGTGATCCGCGCGAACCTCCGCGCCTCACGCGCGCCGATCCGACAGGCACATCCCTCTTTTGACATTCGCAGAACTCGGCGTCGACCAGGACCTGGTCGACGCGCTCACCGGGCACGGGATCCTCGAGCCGTTCCCCATCCAGGCGCAGACCGTCCCCCTCGGCCTCTCCGGCCAGGACATCATCGGCCAGGCCAAGACCGGGACGGGCAAGACCCTCGGCTTCGGCCTGCCGATCATCCAGCGCCTCGGCCACGACCCGAAACCCGGCGTGCAGGTGCTCGTCGTCGTCCCCACCCGCGAGCTGTGCGTGCAGGTCGCCGAGGACCTCGTGATGGCGACGGCCAACCGCCCCACCACGGTCGCGGCGATCTACGGCGGCAAGGCGTACGAGGGGCAGATCGAGGCGCTGAAGGCCGGCGCCCAGATCATCGTCGGCACCCCCGGCCGCCTCCTGGACCTCGCGGGCCAGCGCCTGATCTCCTTCGCCGACGTGCGCGAGATGGTGCTGGACGAGGCCGACAAGATGCTCGACCTCGGCTTCCTGCCCGACATCGAGAAGCTCTTCGCGCAGACCCCGCCGACCCGCCACACGATGCTGTTCTCCGCGACGATGCCCGGCGCGATCGTCGCGCTCGCGCGCCGCTTCATGAACCGCCCCGTGCACATCCGCGCGACGGACCCCGACGAGGGTCTGACGCAGGCCAACATCGAGCACCTCGTCTACCGGGCGCACTCGCTCGACAAGGACGAGGTCATCGCCCGCATCCTGCAGGCGGAGGGTCGCGGCAAGACCGTGATCTTCACCCGGACCAAGCGGGCCGCCGCCCGGCTGCAGGAGGAGCTGACCGACCGCGGCTTCGAGGCCGCCGCCGTGCACGGCGATCTGGGCCAGGACCAGCGCGAGCGCGCGATGCAGTCGTTCCGCACCGGGAAGAAGGACGTCCTGATCGCCACCGACGTCGCCGCCCGCGGCATCGACGTCGACGACGTGACGCACGTGATCAACCACACGATCCCGGAGGACGCGGACGCGTACCTGCACCGCGCCGGGCGCACCGGGCGCGCTGGGAAGACCGGCATCGCGGTGACCTTCGTGGACTGGGACGACCTGCACAAGTGGGCCCTGATCGACAAGGCGCTCGAGTTCGGCAAGCCGGAGCCGGTCGAGACCTACTCCTCCTCCCCCCACCTGTTCGAGGAGCTGCACATCCCCGCCGGCACGAGGGGGCGCCTGGCGCATGCGCAGAGCGCCGCTGCGGCCGCCGCCGCCCGGGCCGCGAGAACCGCCGAGAGCACGGACTCCCGGCCCGCGCGGTCCGGTTCCTCCGAAGGCGGCGACTCCCGGCCCGCGCGGTCGCGGGGTCGCTCCCGCCGCACCTCCGACGGTGCCACCACCGCGACGGTGCCGGCGTTCATCGAGCCGTCGCAGCCCGCGGCCGCCGAGGGCTCGGCGAGCGAGAGCGGCGCGCACGAGGGCGGCGCGCACGAGCAGCGTGTCCCGGGCTCCGGCACGCACGACGGTTCGGGCAACCCGCGCCGCCGTCGCCGCCGTCGCGGCCCGCGCCCGGCGACCCCCTCCGCCTGAGCACGACGGCAGGACTCAGCACGTTCAGCAGGACAGGTCGCACGATTCCGTCCTGCTGAAGCTGCTGAGTCCTGCTGAAGCGCTCGGAGGGCGCGTCCCGGCAGGGGCATGGAGCGGCCGCTAGCATCGCGGGATGCCGACCCCGTCCGACGTCGACATCTGGCCGCTGCTCGGTGTCCGTATCGCCGTGTCCGACATCGAGCTCGCGCCGGTGGACGACCGCACCGCCCTGGATCTCGGCCGGCTCGCGGCCAGCGGGATCCACGGCAACTTCCTGCCGTTCACCACGCCGTGGACGCGCGGGTCCGAAGTCGAGGTCGCGCGGAACGTCTTCCGATACCAGTCACGGCTGCGCCACGACATGTCGCCGGAGCACTGGTCGCTCGAGTTCGCCGCCCGGCTCGATCACACGCTGATCGGGGTGCAGAGCCTGGAGGCGGAGCGGTTCCCCACCACGCGCTCCGCGGAGAGCGGTTCGTGGCTCGGGCAGGCGTGGCAGGGCAAGGGCATCGGCACGCTGAACCGCATCGCGATCCTGACGCTCGCTTTCGACGGTCTCGGCGCAGCCGAGGTGACGACCTCCGCGTGGGCGGACAACGTCGCCTCCAACGCCGTGACCCGCAAGCTCGGCTACGAGCCGAACGGGGAGGAACGGCTGGACCGCGAGGGCCGCGTCACCGTGCAGAAGCGGTTCAGGATGTCCCACGCGATGTGGGACTCCCGCGGGCCGGACCTGCGCCCGCACGTGCAGCTCGACGGCGTCGAAGCGCTCCGCGACTGGCTCGGGATCGACTGACCCCTACCGGCACCGGACGCGACGGAACCGAGCACTTCAGCAGGACTGAGGAGCTTCAGCAGGACTCAGACGCGCATGTCGAGTCTCAGCAGGGATCTGACGTTTCTGTCTCAGGTCATCGCTGACGTTTGTGTCTCATGGCATCACTGACGTTTCAGCACGCTCGACCGGGTGGATGCTCGTCGTCGTGCTGTTCTGATC
>NZ_CAXTHO010000031.1:0-22729 GCF_964244015.1 uncultured Amnibacterium sp.
GACGTATCGCGCGACCTGGGTCAGCCGCTCGGTGTCGTATCCGGCGCGCCAATACCCGTCGTATTCTTCGCCCTGGTGCAGCCGCAGATGGGCTGGAGCGGCCAACGGGGTGGGAGACGACCAGTGCGAGTGACTATCGACGAACTGGCATCACGTCTCGGCCTTTCGTCCGCGTCCGTGTCGTATGCGCTGAACGGCCAGCCGGGAGTCAGCGATGCGACCCGAGCACGAGTCCAGGCGCTGGCCGCAGAATTGAACTGGCGGCCCAGTTCCACCGCCAGAGCACTTTCGCGCTCGCGAAGTGACGCGATCGGCATGATCCTCCGGCGAGATCCGTCGCTGCTCGGCGCCGAGCCCTACTACATGAATCTCATCTCCGGAATCGAGCGCGTGCTGTCCGCCGCGGACCTCACGCTGCTGTTTCGCATGGTGGGTGCAGATCGTGACGCCGATGCGTCCATCTATCGGCGGTGGAGCGGGGAGCGGCGGGTGGACGGAGTACTGCTGTTCGACCATTTCATCGACGATGACCGGCCTGCTCTTCTGAAGAGCCTCGATCTCCCGTTCGTCGCGCACGGATCGGCGATGACCGATATCGGTGGGCCGACATTCATCTACGACCTCGTCGAGGACGCGTCTCTCATCATCGACCACTTGAGTCACCTGGGACACCGCTCCGTCCTCCACATCACGGGTTCGCACCGGTTCACCAACGAACTGAACCGGATCACGACCATGCGCGAATCAGCGGGACGGCATGCGATTCGCTATCGAGCCGTCGAGGGCGACTACAGCATCGAACAAGCGACACAGATCACTCATCAGGTCCTGCTGACAGCCGACCCTCCATCAGCGATCGTCACCTCGAACGATCTCATGGCCCTCGGCGTCACAGCTGCTCTCCGGTCGGGCCGGAATCGGCCGACAGCCGTCGTCGCATTCGACGACTCGCTGCTCTGCCGAATCGCCGAGCCGTCGGTGACCGCTCTTGAACGCTTCACGGAAGAGCAAGGGCAACGCAGTACCCGCATGCTGCTCGCCCTGCGGGATGGCACCGCTACCGATGACCATGTCGCGAAGCGCAGCCAGCTCGTCGTGCGCGCAAGCAGCGTGTCTGCGGCCTGAGACTCGACGCCGTGCCTCTTAAGCGGTTAAGCTTTGTCGCATCGCTGCTCGTCGGCGACAGAAGCACCTGCACCACGAGACGAGGAACTCGCATGAGGAATACCCGCCGATTCTCGAGGCCGCGATGACGGGCTCCCGGGCACTCTCGACGGCCGCTCGTTCGACGAATACCGCGAGCGATACGACGCCCGAGCAGGTGAACGTCGACCATGGTGCCCGATTCGGGGTGAACTATGTGCCCGGTAAGAACTGGTGGTACTCGTGGGTCGACTGGGATCCGAAGGCCATCGACGCGGACCTCAAAGCAGTCAGCTCCCTCGGCATGGACCACATCCGAATACACTGCTTATGGCCGGTGTTCCAGCCGAATGCGACCTATGTCAGCGATGTCGCTTTACAGCGTCTCGAGTCCCTACTCGACATCGCCGACCAGTACGGCCTGGATGTGATCGTCACCGTCTTCAACGGTTGGCTCAGTGGCTTCGATTTCCGGCCCGACTGGGTATCAGAAGACATGAGCGTGTTCAGCCACGAGGACGTGCTCCGAGCACAGGGGCTCCTCCTCGAAGCGATAGCAGCCCGCGTCGCCAGCCATGTTCGGTTCCTCGGGTTCGACCTCGCGAACGAGCCGAGCGTCATCGCGGCTCAGGCGCGCAACCGCACGACGTCCGCCGACGCGGACCGATGGCTCAGCTCGCTCCTCGCGACGTGCGAGCAGCTCGCACCTGGACGGCTCCACTCGGTCGGGATGGACCATCTCCCGTGGATCACTGACCAATCGAGCTTCTCACGAGCGACGACCGCCAACACCGGGACGGTCACCGCGATTCATGCGTGGTCGTACTTCACCGGCGCACTCGAACGCTACGGACCATCCGGCGTCGGCACGCTCCACCTCCCTGAGTACATGCTGGAATTGGCGAAGGCCTACCAGGACGACCCGGATCGGCCTGTCTGGCTCCAGGAGACCGGGGTCGCACTCGAATGGATGACCGCGCAGGAACGCGAGGCCTTCGTCGAGCAGACGATCGAATCGTCGCTGTCCGTGCCGAGCCTCTGGGGTATCACCTGGTGGTGCTCCCACGACATCGATCGGCGGTTCTCAGGGTTTGCGGAGCTCGAATACGACCTCGGACTTCTCACTGTCGAGAATCACATCAAGCCACTCGGCGCCTCAGTGCGGGATGCCATCCTCGCCGCGCGTGCGGCGTCTCGTGTGCCGACGCGACGTTCGACCGCTCTCGTACTCCCGAGAAACACGATCCCCGACCTCACGTTCGCAGACCGCTTCTTCACGATGGTGGAGAAAGGGATTCCGACCACCATCGTTCTCGAAGAACGCGTTGCGGACTCCGATCACCTGGCGGGGCGTGGCATCGAGACCATCGAGACCGGAGCATTCACGGAGGAGTACCAACGCGACATCTGACCGCCGACGTCGCGAGACGGATCAGCCGAATGGTGAATGAGACCGCCGCATACTGACCACCTGATCCACGGATACCGAATCGGGTGACCGGCCGACCGATCGAACGAACGAACCGCCCGCCTGCCCGAGGAGACGTCCACGGCCGGGTCATCAGCGGTGTCACCGAGTCCCCTGCTACCGTTCGCCGACGGAGTCGGGGTTCTCGGTGCCGTCCACGACTTCGATACAGCGGGCCCCGAGCGGTCGGATGCCTCCGATCGACGCAGGACTCATCCGCAGGAGCGGCCATGGCAGGAATCGGCGAGGTTGCAAAGGCTGCAGGCGTGTCTCCTGCCGTCGTCTCTCGCGTCGTGAATGGCGACACGACGCTCCGCATCGCCCCGTCGACCCGAGAACGAGTCCTTCACGCGGTCAGCGAACTTCAGTACGTCCCACTCCACGCCGCCCGTGCACTTCGCTTGAACATTCCGTCCACTGTCACCGTGGTGATTCCGGACACGACGAGCGCCATCTATTCGGATCTGCTTCATGGCATCGAGACCGCGGCTATGGAGCGGGATCTCGTCATGGTGCTCGCGAGTGCGGACGCAGCAGTGAAGAGACCCGACTGGATTCGCCGACTCGCGGGGGAAGGGCGTTCGGACGGCATCATCATCCAGCCTCCCGTCGCGATGACCCGGCGGGACGTCGAGTCTCTCGCGACTCTGCGTGTCCCGACTGTCGCGATCCTCTCCGGCGATGCCTCGTGGCCGGTGCCGACAGCCGTGCTCGACGACGAAGCAGCCGCCGCCGCCGCCGTCGAGCACCTCGTCGCGTTCGGCCATCGGAGAATCGGGCTGATCGGCGGGGTGCGCGACTTCCCCTCTGCTGATCGCCGCAGGCGCGGATTCGAAGAGGCCGTACAGCGCCGTGGGCTCCCCCGCGAGCCCGCGTGGA
This sequence comes from uncultured Amnibacterium sp., assembly GCF_964244015.1. Lineage (NCBI taxonomy): Bacteria > Bacillati > Actinomycetota > Actinomycetes > Micrococcales > Microbacteriaceae > Amnibacterium > uncultured Amnibacterium sp. Next base: position 3,491 of record NZ_CAXTHO010000031.1, read on the forward strand.
TGACGGACTTCGGATACCTCAGCGAGGATGGACGGCTCGCCGCGCGGCGTATCTGGTCGACCGCGAACCGCCCGACCGCTGTCGTCGTCGCCAATGTGAACGCGGCACTCGGCGTGTTGGCGGAGCTGCACGAACTCGGAGCGCAGCTTCCTCAGGATCTCTCCGTCGTCGCCATTCACGACGTCTGGTACGCCGACACCGTCTGGCCGCCTCTGAACACGGTCCAGACGCCGATGGCCGCGCTGGGGAGCGCTGCAGTCGGTATGTTGTTCAACGGCATACAGGAATCCCCGTCGCATATTCGAGTCGTGGATCCACCACCGAAAGTGATCGTGCGGGCCAGTGTGGCGAGACTGGATGAGACTGCAACTGTTCCCGAAGAGGCCGGTATGCGGCACCTCGGCTGAGGCCGACCCACGCCGTTCAGCTCGTGCGCTTCGTTGCCCCCATCTTCACCGGGACGCTCTTACCGCCCGCCGAATCCTCCGAGTGCGATTCCCTTGGTGATCTGCCGGTTCAGAAGCAGATAGAGGATCATGATCGGAATGCTGCCGAGTGCCAGCCCCGCGAACATCGCACCGAGATTGGCAGTGAACTGCCCTTGGAACGACAACAGTCCGACGGGAATCGTCTGGCTCGCTTCGGACTGCAGCAGGACGACGCCGAGCTGAGTCTCTCCCCAGACGAATACCAGCGTCAGAATGCCGACAGCGGTCACACTGCCACGGGCCAGCGGCAGCACGACAAGCAGGTACGTTCGCCACGGGCCGATGCCATCGATAGCTGCCGCTTCGGTGAGCTCTTTCGGGAAGTCCTCGAAGTACGCGTAGCTGATCAGCGTCGTCGTCGGCAGAGTCAGCGCACCATAAGCGACACCGACGGCGACCGGTGCGCTGATGAACCCGAGCGAGTTGTACACCTGGTAGAGCGGGACGATGAGCATGACCACGGGCAGCACTGTCGCAAGAATGAATATCCGGAGATACCAGCGGCGAACGACGGGGCGGGCGTGAGTGACGAAGTAGGCACCCGTTACGCCTGCTCCAAGCGATACCAGGAGTGCGGTCGCTGCGACGACCGCACTGTTCACGAAGAACAGAGACATCCCCCCGTTCCCTGACTGGCCGACCCAGGCGTCCGCATATCCCTTCAGACTGAGAGCCCCGCCGAGACCGAGACCGTTCAAAAAGATGTCGGCATTACTCCGAAAGCTCAGCAGGACGATGAGGACGAAGGGTACGGCGACGAGGACCGTCCACAGGATGAGCCCGATTTGCAGCGTTACTCGTCCGGCGATCCGCTGAACGATCATTGAGAACTCCTGCTGAAACGTAGCCCGACGAACCCGACGATCAGCAATGCGACGCCACCGATCAGTGCCAGGGCCGATGCTGGTCCGTAGTCCGCGAATTGGAATGCTTCCTTGTACACGGCGACCGGAAAGGTCAGCGTTGCGTTCCCGGGTCCACCCCTCGTCATCGACCAGACGGTCGTGAACCCGTTGAAGGACCAGATGAAGTTCAGGAACGTGGTGGTGACGATGACCGGGCGCGTCAGCGGCAGCGTGATCAGGAAGAACTGCCGTACGCCGGTCGCGCCATCGACGCGCGCGGCTTCATAGATCGTCGGGGGGATCTGCTCGATACCGCCGAGGAGCAGCAAGAACGCGAACCCGACGCTCGCCCAGACGGTGACCAGGACGATCGGGATGATCGCCGTCTGGGAGGCGGCCAGCAGTGCGGAGCGTCCGCTTGCCCCGAAGAGCTTGCCAACGACGTTGACGGCTCCGAAATCCGGTTGGAACGCAGTCGCCCAGAAGATTCCGACCGCCGCGCCAGGAGCGATTCCGGGCAGGAACCAGATCACGCGGTAGAACGAGCTCCCCGGCACACCAGCGCTCACCGACGCGGCGAGCAACGTCGCCACCGCGACCGTGCCGACTGACGAGACCAGGGCATATCCGAACGTCAGACTCAGTGACGACCAGGTCTCGGCGTCTCCGAGCACCGCGACGTAGTTGTCGAGGCCGATGATCCGAACGTCACCGATTCCCCGCCAGTCGCTCAGGCTGACGACGACGGCCTGCACGATCGAGAACCCGACGAACGCCGCCATCAGCACCAGCGCCGGTACGAGACCTATCCAGCCGGTGCGGCCCGAGAGCCCCGCACGACTGCGCCGCGACTTCGACGGTTTCCGTGCAGCATCCCGTGATCCGCGCGGGCCGCCCGACCCCACCCTGACAAGGGTGGGGTCGGGCGCCCGGAGATCTCCGGTGGTCAACTGCCCTTCTTCCGGAACTCCTCGAGGTGCGCCTGCTGCTGTTCGGCGAGCCGCTGGGGAGACAAGCTGCCGCCGTACATCTTCTGCAACAGCGGATCGATGTACTGCTGCCCGAATCCACCAGGCACCGTCGATGTCCAGCCCGGCTGGCCGCCGTCCTTGCTGACCTCGGCGACGAGCTGCTGCGTCAAGTCGGGAAGGTCCTTCAGCGAGTCACCGGAGACCGTGTTGACTGCCGGGAGCAGCCCAGCCGTGTCCACGATCGCTCGCTTCTGCATGTCGTCGCTCATCAGGAATGCGATGAACTTCTTCGCCCAGGGGATCGCGTCCGACTTCGCCGGAATGCCGACCGCGTCTCCTGAATACAGACTGAGCTGGGTCGGCGTCCCTCCGTCGATCGAGGGGAACAGGGCCCATCCAGGCGTGAACGTGATCTTCTCCTGGTCGAAGCCGGCGGTGTCGAAGTTGCCACCGATCGCCATGCCCGCTTTTCCGCGATGGAACGGTGCGATCGCGGTCGCAGCATCTTGGCCGAGGAACCCGTCCTGATAGACACCCGACGTGCGGTATCGCTCGAGTGTCGAGAGCACGTTGACGAACGCCGGGTCCGTGTACTTCGCCGTGACCCCGACCGAGGGGTCGTAGGACTGGAGGTAGTTCGTCATCGAATCCGAGCTCACGCTCGTCGGCAGTAACGCGTCGACCATCCAACTGGCATGGTACCCGGACGAGCCGCCGATCTGCAGAGGACCGTAGCCGGCTGCTCGAAGCGCCTTCGCATCGGCGATCAGCTCATCGACGGACTGGATGCGGTGGTCTTTCGGCTCGGCGAGACCGACCTTCTTGAAGATATCCGGGTTGTACCAGAGCACGTTGTAGATCACCGTGGTGAACGTGGCGGTGTAGGGGACGTTCTTGACGAGCAAGGAGTTGGCGACGGCATCGCCGTATCGCTCCTGCAGGGAATCGGTCTTCCAGACGTCGGTCAGCGGCACGAGCGCGTTCGCTGCGGTGAGCTGCGTGTACACCTCCGAGTTGATCGGGATCATGCCGACATCGGGAGGACTGCTCGAGCCGAGGACGGCGAGGTTCGACCCGTTCTTCTGGTCCTGGCTGACCGTCTCCAGCTTGACGGTGACGTTGGGGTACTTCTTCTTGAACTCCTTCGCGACGAACCCGAACAGGTTCTCCTGGTTGGTCTGCTGTTGCACTGTCAACGTGACCGGGCCGTCCCCGCTCCCGCCGCCGTTCGAGCTGGTCGGCGAGCATCCGGCGAGCAGCGTCACGGCAACCACGCCGCTCACCCCTGCCGTCCACAACCTGCGTCTCTGCATCGTTGCCTCTTCGTAGATGTCGGCCGCCGAGGCGGCTCGGTGTCGGTGCGTCCTGCACTTGCTGGGTGATGGTAAATCCTATTACCATGCGAGCACAAGCCCGGATGTCGCAACCCGCGGCCGGGTCGGTGGAGCGAGGAGCACCTGTGTCAACTGGATCTGGGAGTCGGCCACAAGCGGTCGGCGCCGTGTCGGTCATCACCGGAAGCGCTGTGCGCACACACGGCCCGTCGCGCTCGCTGGTCAGCGCCTGATGGCTGCGCTTCGGCCGGAGGCCGCGTGGTTCCACGACGCCAAGCTCGGCATCATGATCTCCTGGGGGCTGTACTCGATCCCAGGGTGGGCCCCGGTCGACCCTCGCCTGACCCAGTCGCTGGGCGGGGAGGTCAGCGCTCCCGGAGGGGCCTTCGCCCATCAGTCCCCGCTTGCGACCACCTCGTACGCCGAGTGGTACGCCAACTCGATGGCGCTGGTCGGATCACCGACGTGGTTCTACCACCAGGCGCGTTGGCCGACGAGATCGTACGACTCCTTCCGCACTGAGTTCGAGCGGGCGGCTGCGGACGTCGACGTGTCGGCCTGGAGCGACCTCGCCGCGGCGAGCGGCGCGAGGTACGTCGTACCGCTCGCCAAACACCACGACGGATATCTGCTGTACCCGTCTCGTGTCGAGTCACCGTTCCGGCGAGACTTCTTCCTCGGTCGCGATCTGATCGGGGAGCTCCGAACAGCCACGCTGGACGCGGGCCTTCGATTCGGCGTCTACTACTCGGGAGGGATCGACTGGACGGCGGCCGGACTCCCGATCTCCTCGACGGAGGAGATCGGACGGAACCGGGAGTCGGGCACGTTCTGGCCTGCGGGTTACGGCGAATACGCTCTGCAGCACTTCCTCGAGATCGTCGAACGGTATCGACCGTCGATCCTCTGGAACGACATCGGATACCCCGAATCCGGCGACGCGGGCCGACTGATCGAAGAGTTCCGCCGCGTCGTTCCCGACGGGGTCATCAACGACCGCATTCGGCATTCGGCGAGCGACTTCGACACGCCCGAATACAACGTCGCGGGCCTGTCGGACAAGAAGTGGGAGCTGTCCCGCGGCGTCGGCCTCTCGTACGGCTTCAATCGCGACGAGGGACCGAAGGAGACCTTGACCGGCCCGCAACTGGTCAGGCTGCTCGTCGACGTCGTCGGGCAGGGAGGCAATCTCCTCCTCGGTGTCGGCCCCGACGAGAACGGCGCGATCCCCGCGATTCAGCGCGAGTCCCTGATCGCCCTGGGCGATTGGCTCTCGTTCAACGGCGCCGCGATCTACGGGTCCGATCCCGACCGGAACCGGCAGGTCATCCCCGGCGTGACGTGGACGATCGCGTCCGGACGTCGATTCGCGATCGTCGACGGCCCGATGTGGACGCCGCCCAGCGCGACGGACGTCCATTCGACGGCAGCGCTGGACCCGCGTACCACCGTCGAGCACACCTCGGACGGCCCGCGGTTCAGCAACACCAGCGGCTACCCGTTCGTCGTCGAGATGTCATGAGCGGCATACGCGATTCGGCGGGTCCCGACCTCGTGCCGACGGACGTCACACAGAAAGGCGGGACGATGCGGACGACCGCTTCGGTGGCTTCCCTGAGGCCGGTCCTGCTCAGCGCGCAGTACCCTCCGACCGACTACCTGACCTGGATCGGCGGAACGATCCGCTCCTGGGATGCAGCCCTCGTCGAGATCGTTCTGGACGACGGGACGACGGGTCTCGGCGAGGTAGGCGCCGGCATCATGGCCGCCGCGGCCGTGCCCGGTCTCGTCGCGGCATTCGAGCCCTACGTCGTCAACTCCGAATACCAGCATCCTCTCGAAGTGGGAAACCACCTCCGCGCCTATACCGCGTTCTGGTCCCGTGGCGGAATCGCAAGCGGTGTGGCCGGTGCGATCGAGATAGCCGTCCTGGACGCCGTGGGGAAGAGAGAAGGCGTACCGGCGTACGAGTTGCTCGGCGGACCGGCGCGCAGCCGCATCGAGGCGTACGCCAGTGGCGGAGTCGGTACCGACTTCGGGCAGGTCGAAGCATGGGTCGAGGCGCAGGTCGAGCACGGGTTCCGCACGGTCAAGTTCCGCGCCATGAAGGATCCGGACACCACGATCGCTCTCGCGCGACGCATCAGCTCCCGTCTCCCTCACGGAGTGCGGTTCGTGCTCGACGCAGTCCAGGCGAGCGCCTCGCATCCGTGGTCGATCGACGACGCGACGACGGTCGGGAGAGTCCTCGACGAGCTGGACGCACGGTGGTACGAGGAACCGCTCGGGGCGGACGACGTCGACGGGTACGCCGAACTCCAGCGCAGACTGACGACCTCGGTTTCGGGCGTCGAATCCAACAGCCGGGTCAGCGAATTCCAGCGGCTCATCGAGGCGGAAGCGGTCGAGATCGTGCAACCGGATACGACGTTCGTGGGCGGAGTCCAGTCCTTCCTCGACGTCGCCACGCTCGCCGAAGCACGTGGCGTGAAGGCCGTTCCGCACGTCTGGGGATCCGGTGTCTCATTCGCGGCGAATCTGCACGCGTCGTTCGCGCACCCGAACGTGAACCTGTTCGAGTACTGCCGGTTGGAGAACCCGCTCCGCGACGCCCTGCTGATGTCCGACATCGACATCGACCACGACGGGTTCATCGCGCTTCCGCAATCGCCAGGTCTCGGGATAAGCCTGACGCCTGATACCGAACTGACGTACACGTACGCGCCTGGAGCCGGCCATGTCATCCGTTGAACCGAGCTACCGAGTGCAACCGTCCGACGAGAAGCTCAGTTCCGCCATCGTCTCCGATGCCCTCGATCTCGCCGGGCTCCGCAATCAGACCATCTCTCGATTGCTGCCCGTCACCGACGGTCGGTTCATCTTCGGGCGAGCGCGCACCGTGCAGTACGTGCCGACCACCCGGGATGACCCGTCCGGCCCCTACGACGACGCCATCGCGTTCATCGACTCGCTTCAGCCGGGTCACATCGCGGTGAGCGCCTCCGGTCACAACCTCGTGACCGCGTATTGGGGCGAACTGTTCAGCGCCGCAGCGAAGGGACGCGGGGCGGTCGGCGCAATCACGGATGGCAACATCCGGGACAGCGTGAAGATCCAGGCACTGGATTTCCCGGTGTACTCGGCCTCCCGCCGGCCGACCGACTTCCGGGCACGGATGCGGGTCGTCGCCATGCACGAACCGGTGATCATCGAGGGCGTCCGGATCGAAGACGGTGACCTCATCGCAGCGGACGACGACGGAATCGCCGTGGTCCCGAAGGCCGTTGAGGCGCGCGTCCTCGACGCCGCCCGAGCACGGGCGGCTGTCGAGTCCGAGATACTCGTGGAACTCCTCGCGGGGGCGTCGCTGAGATCGGTCTGGGATCGGTACAAGGTGCTGTGATCCCGAGCCGACGCGCTGCTGGGAACGCGTGTCGTCCCGGCCCTACACGTCGGCAGCGCGGGCGGTCCGGGGCCGGGGGGTGAGGCGTTCGAGCTGGGTGACGTGACGGGGTTCGAGCTCTTCGAGGGAGTGGGCGCCGAGCAGCTTCATGGTCCGGGTGATCTGGTCGGTCAGGATCTCGATCGTGCGGTCGACGCCTGCGCGGCCGCCCGCCATGAGGCCGTAGAGGTAGGCGCGGCCGATGAGGGTGAACTTCGCGCCGAGCGCGATGGACGCGACGATGTCGGCGCCGTTCATGATCCCGGTATCCACGATCACGTCGGTATCGCGCCCGACCTCGCGGACCACCTCCGGCAGCAGGTGGAACGGGACCGGCGCACGGTCCAGCTGCCGTCCCCCATGGTTCGACAGCACGATCCCGTCGACACCGAAGTCCGCGAACCGCTTCGCGTCCTCGAGGCTCTGCACACCCTTGACCGCGAGCTTGCCGGGCCACAGATCCCGGATCACCTGCAGATCCTCGAACGAGATCGTCGGGTCCATCGCCATGTCGAGCAGGTCCCCGACCGTCCCGCCGGTGGACTGCAGCGACGCGAACTCGAGCTTCGGAGTGGTCAGGAAATCGATCCACCACCACGGCCGCGGCAGCGCGTCGACGATCGTCTTCACGGTCAACTGCGGCGGGATCGAGAACCCGTTCCGCTTGTCCCGCAACCGCGCCCCGGCCACCGGCGTATCGACGGTGAAGAACAGCGTCTCGAAGCCCGCCTCCGCCGCCCGCTCGACGAGGCCGTAGGAGATCTCCCGCTGCCGCATCACATACAGCTGGAACCAGGACCGCCCACCCGGATTCGCCGCCTTCACGTGCTCGATCGACGTCGTGCCGAGCGTGGAGAGGGTGAACGGGATCCCCGCCACACTCGCAGCCCCAGCACCCGCGGTCTCCCCCTCGGTCTGCATCAACCGGGTGAACCCGGTCGGCGCGATCCCGAACGGCAGCCGCGAGGTCTCCCCGAACACCGTCGCGGTGGTATCGACATCCGCGACATCACGGAGCACCTCCGGATGGAACTCCACGTCCTGGAACGCCTGCCGAGCCCGCCGGATCGAGATCTCACCCTCCGCGGACCCGTCCGTGTAATCGAACGCGGCCTTCGGGGTCCGCCGCTTCGCGATCACCCGCAGATCCTCGATCGTCAGCGCAGTCTCGAGCCGCGCCTTCCTCCGATCCCACTCCGGCCGCTTGAACTGCAGGTACTCCAGGACCTCGACCGGCCGCGGGAACTGACGCTGCACCATCAGTCGACCGGCCGTACGCGCAGGTTCTGCATGCCACCGTCGACCGCGAGCGCCACTCCCGTGGTCGACGAGGCGCGCGGGCTGGACAGGTAGGCGACCGCATCGGCGACCTCCTCCGGGGCGACCAGCCGACCGTGCGGCTGCCGGGCTTCGAGCGCCGCCCGCTCGGCCGCCGGATCCTCGGCCGAGTCGAGCAGGCGGCTGACCCACGGGGTGTCGGCGGTGCCGGGATTCACGCAGTTGACGCGGATGCCCTCGCGGAGGTGATCGGCCGCCATCGCGCGCGTCAGTGCCAGGATCGCGCCCTTGCTCGCGCTGTAGACCGCGCGCTCCTGCAGCCCGGCCGTCGCCGCGATCGAGCAGACGTTGACGACGGACGCGTGCGAGGACCTCCGGAGGTACGGCAACGCGGCGCGGGTGACGCGGGCGGTGCCGACGACGTTGACGTCGAGCACGCGGAGCCACTGCTCGTCGCTCGCCACCTCCACGGTGCCCTGGGCACCGATGCCCGCGTTGTTGATCACGACGTCGATGCGGCCGAAGCGCTCCACGACCGCGCCGACCGCGGCACGGACGGATGCGTCGTCGGCGATGTCGACGGTGAACGAGGCGTGCGTCGTGGACGCAGTGAGGTCGAACACCGCGATCGTCGCACCGTCGGACGCGAGTCGGTCGGCGATCGCAGCACCGATGCCGGAGGCGCCGCCGGTGATGACGGCGACCAGGCCGTCGAAGTCGTTGCTCACGGGTTGCTCCTTCAGGCCTGGGCGAACGTCTGGGTCGCGCGGCCGAGGCCGTCGATCTCGAGCGTGACGACGTCGTCGGCACGCAGATAGGGCTTCGGCTCGCGCTGACCGAGCGCGACGCCCGCGGGCGTGCCGGTGTTGATGAGGTCGCCGGGCCGCAGCACCATGAACTGGCTGAGATACCAGATCACGAAGTGGACGCCGAAGATCATGTCCGACGTCGAGCCGCTCTGCTTCAGCTCACCGTCGACCCACAGCCGCAGGCCGAGCGACTGCGGGTCCTCGACCTCGTCCGCCGTCACCAGCACCGGGCCGAGCGGGTTGAACGTCTCGCAGCTCTTCCCTTTGTCCCACTGACCGCCCCGCTCGAGCTGGAACTCGCGCTCGGAGACGTCGTGCGACAGGGCATAGCCAGCGATCACGGCCGCAGCCGCGTCCGGAGACTCGAGGTAGCGGGCCTCCCGGCCGATGACCACGCCCAGCTCGACCTCCCAGTCCGTCTTCACCGAACGCCTCGGGATCAGGACCGTGTCGTTCGGGCCGACGATCGTCGACGGATCCTTCATGAACACGACCGGCTCGGTCGGGATGGCAGCGCCGGTCTCCGCCGCATGGTCGCGGTAGTTCAGGCCGATGCAGACGATCTTGCCCGGCGCGACGATCGGCGAGCCGACACGCAGATCGTCCGCGTTCGGCAGCTCGGGGAGCGACCCACCGCGGACCATGGCGGCGACGCGCCCCAGGCCGCCGCCGGCGAGGAAGGCGGCGTCGATGTCGTCGGTCACCGACCGGAGGTCGAGCCGTCGGCCGTTCAGCTCCACGACCGGGACCTCGTTCCCCGGATGACCGAGTCGCATCAGGCGCATTGTCAACCCTTCCTCCGCGCTTTACCCAGGACGATCGAGCGCCGGACAGTGATCCGATGAATTCTTGCACGGCAGCCCTCAGGAGGGAGAGGGTGGCGCATGCTGCTCGAGAAACGTCTCGACGGAGAGCAGGTGCCCAGCCATTCGCACCGCCGACGCCTCCGGGTCACGCGCGCGGAGGGCGGCCAGGATCGCGCGGTGCTCCTCCATCGCGGCGGTGGCCGCCGCGTTGTCCACCAGCGCGCGCCACAGCCGGCCTCGCACGGTGTGGCTCGCGAGCGCTTCGATCAGCGATGCGAGGATCGCGTTGCCCGAGGCTTCCGCGAGTACGCCGTGGAATGCCATGTCGGCACGCATCGCCGCGTCCCAGTCGACGGTCGTGCCCTCGAGCGCGTCCGCTCCCTGATCGACTGCGGCGGCAGCGGCGTCGAGCTGCTCGCTCGTGATCAGCAGCGCCGCGGTGCGGATCGCCGCCGTCTCGAGGATGCGCCTGACCGCTTGGAGATCGTGCGGGCTCGCGCCGGGCTGCAGGTCGGCGACGAAGCCGACCGGTGCGAGCAGCGTGTGCGGGCGCAGCTCGGTGACGAAGGTGCCGGAGCCCTGCCGCGACTCGAGGATGCCGAGCTGCGCCAGGGCGCGGACGCCCTCGCGCAGCGACCCGCGGGACACGGCGAAGCGGGGCGCGAGGTCCTTCTCGATCGGCAGCCGGTCCCCCGGACCGAGCTCACCGCTCAGGATCATCTCGCGGACGCCGTGCACGACCACGTCCGTCTGCGATCTCGGCCTGCCGCCGACGCCGCTCGTCATCGCCCGATCGTATCGGCACTGCCGCTGTCCCAATCAGCCCGATGGCGGATAACATCGGATGAATCCACCTGGAGCGCCAGCTCGACCGAGGAGGCCGCGTGTGCCCACCATCACCGAGGTGACCGTCGAGGACGTGCGGTTCCCGACCTCGCTGTCTGCGGATGGGTCCGACGCGATGAACAAGGACGCCGACTACTCGGCGACCTACGTCTCGATCCGGACCGACGACCCGGGGACCGCCGGGTTCGGGTTCACGTTCACCACCGGGCGCGGCAACGACGTGTGCGTGCTCGCCGCCCAGCTGCGGGCGGTCCCCCTGATCGGCCGGGACGTCGACGAGCTCATCGGCGACCTCGGCGCGGTCTATCGCGAGATGAAGTCGGACTCCCAGCTGCGCTGGCTCGGTCCGGAGAAGGGTGTCGAGCACCTGGCGCTGGCCGCGGTGATGAACGCGCTGTGGGACGTGGCCGCGCGGGCCGCGGGCAAGCCGCTGTGGCGCCTCCTGGTCGACATGCCCACCGAGCAGCTGGTGGACCTGACGGATCTCGAGTACCTGAGCGACGTGCTCACGCGGGACGAGGCGGTCGCAATGCTCCGCGAGACCGAGCCGACCCGGGCGGCGAGGATCGCGGAGCTGGAGCGCTCCGGGTACCCCTGCTACACGACGAGCGCCGGGTGGCTCGGGTACTCCGACGAGAAGCTGCGGCGGCTCTGCCAGGAGGCGGTCGACGCGGGCTACCGGCACGTGAAGCTGAAGGTCGGCGCGAACGTCGACGACGACATCCGGCGGCTCCGCATCGCGCGCGAGGTCATCGGGCCGGACGCGCAGCTGATGATCGACGCGAACCAGGTCTGGGACGTCCCGCAGGCGATCGAGTGGGTCGGCAGGCTCGCGGAGTTCGACCCGCTGTGGATCGAGGAGCCGACGAGCCCTGACGACATCCTCGGGCATGCGGCGATCCGGAAGGCGGTCGCCCCGATCGGCGTCGCGACCGGCGAGCACGGCATGAACCGGGTGCTGTTCAAGCAGCTGTTCCAGGCCGAGGCGATCGACTTCTGCCAGCTCGATGCTGCGCGGCTCGGCAGCATCAACGAGATCGTCTCCGTGTTGCTGATGGCGAAGAAGTTCGGCGTGCCGGTCTGCCCGCACGCGGGCGGCGTCGGGCTCTGCGAGCTGGTCCAGCACCTCTCGGTGTTCGACTACGTCGCGGTGTCCGCCTCCCTCGAGAACCGGGTCACGGAGTACGTCGACCACCTGCACGAGCACTTCGTCGAGCCGTGCGTCGTGCAGGACGGCGCCTACGTGCTGCCGACCGCCGCCGGCTACAGCGCGGAGATGCACGAGGCGAGCGTGCGCGAGTACGCCTTCCCCGACGGGTCGTACTGGGCCGGCAGGCGAGGGGCGGCCTCGGCATGACCGTCCCGTTCGTCGACGCGCACCTGCACGCCTGGGACCGCGCGCACCTCCGCTACCCGTGGCTCGAGGGCGACGAGCATGCGCCCACCCGGTTCACCCCCGCCGACCTGCCCGCAGGGTCCATGCACCAGGCCGCAGTGTTCGTCGAGGCCGCCGCGGCTTCCGACTCCGCTGTCGATGAGGCGGTCTGGGCCGCTGGGCTCCCGGGCGACGCCTTCGCGGCGATCGTGGCCCACGCACCGATCGAGGCCGGACAGCGTCTGCAGGAGACGCTCGTCGAACTCGGGTCACTCCCGAAGATCGTCGGGGTGCGGCGGGTGCTGCAGGACGAACCGAGCGAGCGGCTCGCGGAGCCCGCATGGGTCGAGGGGCTCCGCATCGTCGGCGACCTCGGTCTGGTGTTCGACGCGTGCGTCCGCGACCATCAGCTGCCCGCCCTCGTCGCCCTCGTCCGCGCCGCACCAGCGACCCGGTTCGTGCTCGACCACCTCGGGAAACCCCCGATCCGCGCCGGCTGGGGCGACCCGAGGGCCGACGCGTGGGTCAGGGCGATCCGGATGCTCGCCGCCGAGCCGAACGCGACCGTGAAGCTGTCCGGTCTCGCTCCGGAGGCCGGCCCGGGACCACTCGAGGCGCAGCTGCGACCGTGGGTCGAGACCGCGCTCGACGTGTTCGGGCCGGATCGGGCGATGGCGGGCAGCGACTGGCCGGTGTCGCAGCGCCCCGGCTGGGCCTACGGCGACTGGTTCGAGCTGCTCGAGAACGGTTTCGGTCTCGGCGTGACCGAGCGGGCACAGGTGCTGCGCACCACGGCGGCGCGGACATACCGGATCCCGGACGCCGCATCCGACCGGAGGAACGACGAATGATCTCGGCAGGACTTCCCGCGCTCGACCTTCCGCCGATCGGATTCGGCGGCGCCCCCCTCGGCAACCTGTTCCACGCCGTGTCCGCCACCGACTCCGGAGCGTTGCTCGACCGTGCGCTGGGTGCGGGCCTCCGGTACTTCGACACCGCGCCGCACTACGGGCTCGGCCTGTCCGAGCGGCGGCTGGGCGCGGCCCTCGCCGGGCGCGACCGGTCGCAGCTGCTCGTGTCCACGAAGGTCGGGCGGGTGCTGGACCCGTCGCCGGCGACCGCGTCGAAGCGCGACGGCGATGGCTTCGACGTGCCCGCCGCGTGGCGCCGACGGCGCGACTACAGCCGGGACGGCATCCTCCGATCCGTGGAGCACAGCCTGATCCGGACCGGCCTCGACCGGTTCGACGTGCTCTTCCTGCACGACCCCGACGAGCACTGGGAAGCGGCCTCCACGACCGGGGTCGCGACGCTCGCCGAGCTGCGCGACGAGGGGGTGGTGCGAGCGATCGGCGTCGGCATGAACCAGGCGGAACTGCTGACCCGCTTCGTCCGCGAGACGGACATCGACCTCGTCATGGTCGCCGGCCGGTACACGCTGGCGGACCAGACCGCCGAGCGCGAGCTGCTGCCGGCCGCGCAGGAGCGCGGGGTCGGGGTGCTCGCCGTCGGCGTCTACAACTCGGGGCTCCTCGCCCGCGACCGGGTGCCGGACGACACGACGTTCGACTACGCCGCCGCCTCCCCCGAGGTCGTCGCGCGAGCCCGGGCGATCGCGGCCGTCTGCGAGCGGCACGGCGTCTCGTTGCCCGCCGCGGCGCTCGCGTTCCCGCGCCGGCATCCCGCGGTGACCTCGATCGTCGTCGGCATGCAGGCGGCGACGCAGGTGGACGAGACCCTGGAGCGGCTGTCCGCCCCCGTGCCGGAGGACCTGTGGCAGGAGCTCGCGGCGGAGGGACTGATCAGCGGCTGACGGAGCCGGTCTCGGCGTCGAGGTGCCAGACCTCGTCGAGGTCCCGCCAGGGCCCGCCGTCCGCCCCCGGCTCGACGTCGACCTGGCACGGTGCGGTGAGCGCCCACCACCGCTGCGTCTCCGGATCCGCCGCGACGGCCGCCATGTCGGCGTCGTAGTCGGTGCCGGAGTACTCGTAGTACCCGACGAGCGTCAGCCCGCGGCGGAAGATCGAGTAGTTCGTGATGTGCGAGGCACGCAGCCGCGCCTGCACCGTGTCCCACACGGCTCGGTGCAGCTCGAGGTACTCCTCGAGCCGCTCCGGTCGCAGCTGCACGGTCTGGCAGACGCGACGCGCCGACGCGGTCATCACGCTGCCCGGAAGGAGAGCAGCACCGGCGAGTCCGCGTCCCGCGGGAGGGACACCTTCCAACCGTCGCCCTGCGGCACGATCTGCGCAGCAGCGCCGTCCGCGTGCTGCGCGGACGCCGGGTCGACCTCCGCGGGGAGCTCGGGAATGGTCAGCTCGCCCCGCCCGTCGACGAAGGCGTGCACGCCCGCCTCCGTCGACGTCCACCGCACGGGGACCTCGTCCCGGACCGCGGGCGCCGAGGGCAGCGGCCGCGACCCGAAGATCGCGTGGCCGTTGCGGGCGTTCCAGTCCCGGAGGTGCTCGAGCGTCGCGCGCTGCAGCGGCGGGACCTCCCCCGCCGCGGTCAGTCCGACGTCGAGCAGCAGATTGCCGCCGCGGGCGACGACGTCGACGAAGTGCCGGACCGCGGCCGGACCGGTCATCGTGTGCTCCGGCCCCTCGAGGCGGTTGTACCCGAAGGAGTACCCGATGCCGCGGGTGTTCTCCCACCCGCCCGCCGTCTCGGCCTCGAGCCCGTACTGGTACTCGCTCGTGCGGAAGTCCCGGTGCGTGTCCCCGAATCGATCGTTGACGACGCCGTCCGGCTGCGCCGCGTAGAAGCGGTCGAAGACGTCCACGAGGCTGAACGGACCGGGAGGCTTCCCCGCGTCGGGCCACTCGATGTCGCCCCACAGCACGTCGGGGCGGTACCGCTCGATCAGGTCGACGACGTGCGCGTAGGCGTAGCGGGCGTAGGCCTCGTCACTCGGCCGGGTGGCGACGACCTCGCTGCCCGTGATCGGCGGCAGGTCCGAGAAGTGCCAGTCGAGGCCGCCGGAGTAGTAGACGCCGAACCGCATGCCCGCGCGCCGGGTGGCGGAGGCGAAGTCCTCGACGAGGTCGCGGCGCGGGCCGCGTGCGACCGTGTTGCGGCCGTCCGTGCCCGGGGCATCCCAGAGGGCGATCCCGTCGTGATGCTTCGTGGTCGGCACGAAGTACCGAGCACCGACCGACGCGAAGAACGTCATCAGAGCGTCGGGATCGAAGCGCTCGGCCTGCCACGCGTCGAGGAAGTCGTCGTACGGCGCGCCGCCGTACACCTCCGCCTGGTGCGCCTGGGCGCCGCTCCCCGGGATCCGGATGGTGTTCGCGTACCACTCGGCGTACGGGTTGCTGCGGTACCAGGTGGGGAAGTCGATCGTCCCGAGCTCGCCGATCGGTTCCGCCCACGCGGGTACCGCGTATGCACCCCAGTGCACGAAGATCCCGAGCTTCGCGTCCGAGAACCATTCCGGAACCGGCCGATCGAACCGGCGGTACGCCTCCGGCCGCTGCGCGACCTCCTGCTCAGTCACCACGCGAGCCTCCTCCTTCGCCTGTCCGTCGGACGCCTCGTCGGAGTCCGGGACGTCTCCAGCATTCCACCCGCCTCCTGCTCACTCCGTGAAGATCAGTGACCAGCTCGGCGCGACACCCTCGACCGGCGTCGTCGGCGAATCCGGTGACCACGCGATGGTGGAGGCGGTGAACGGGCTCTCCATGACGCGGCTGATGCGACCACAGGGTCGGCGGGTCCAGGTCTAGCGCCCCGGCAGTGCACCCAGCGCCTGGGATCGACGCTCGAGGAGCTCGGCATAGGTGCCATCGCGCTCGGCCCACCGCAGTGGTCGGGCGCGCTCGACGACGATCTCCTGCGGGGTGGGGGTGCGTGTGAGCAGCTCGACGACCTCGTCCAAGAAGGCGTCGAGGGGGAGCGCGTTCGAGTTGACCTTCTCCTGACCGGCGGTCGCGACGGCCGGCGGGATCAGTTCGGTGACCTGCACGCCGGTGCCGGCCAGCTGTGCTCGAAGCGACTCCGTGTACGCGTGCACGCCTGCTTTGGACGCGCCGTAGGTCGGCATCATCGGGAAGGGCATGAAGGCGATGCCGGAGGTGACCGTGATGAGGTCGGCGCCGCCACGCCCGATCAGGTGCGGGGTGAACGCGTCGATCACTCGGATCGTGCCCAGCAGGTTGACCTCGATGCTCAGCTCGGCCTGTTCCGCGTGCGCGGGGTCGCGGAGATCCTCCATCAGCATCACACCCGACATCGTCACCACGACATCGAGATCGGGGTGCTTCGCCAGCACCTCATCGCGGGCATCGGCGATCGACTGCGTGTTCGTCACATCGATCCGCAGCGTCTCGAGGTCCCCGACCCGGTCCGGGTCTCGGCCACCGACCACGACCGTGCTGCCGGCGGCGGCGAACCGCCTCGCCAGCCCGAGTCCGATGCCCGATGTGCCGCCGACGATCAGGGCAGTCCGTCCACCGAGTTCCATGAGGTTCCTCTTTTCTCGCTTCGATGCCGCAATCGTCCGACGCACGGCGAAGGGCAGGAAGGTCCCCCGTGATCCGGGGACCAGCAGGACCCTGCCTCGAGGACGAGGGGCGGCATAGCGTGAACTCATGACCGGGGACGAGCAGGCGAACCGCCTCGGCGGCTACCTCCGCGCCCGCCGCGATCTGGTCACGCCAGCCGACGCCGGGGTCCCGGAGGGCTCTCACCGACGGGTGACGGGGCTCCGGCGCGAGGAGGTCGCGATGCTGGCCGGCATCAGCGCCGACTACTACCTGCGGCTGGAGCGCGGGCGGGACCGGAATCCCTCCGCACAGGTGCTCGCGGCCCTTGCGCGCGTGCTGCGCCTCGATGAGGTCGAGTACCGGTACCTGCTCGACCTGGCCCAACCCGCGCACCATCCCCGCCCCCGCCTCCGCGCCGAACGGGTGCCCGCACGACTCCGGCAGCTCCTGACAGCCGTGGCGGTGCCGGCGTTCGTCGAAGGCCGCACCTTCGACGTCCTGGCATCGAACCCGCTCGCTCTCGCACTCTCCCCTCGGCTGCGCCCGGGCGAGAACCGACTGCGGTCCCTGCTGCTCGACCCCGAAGAACGCGAGTTCCACGCCGACTGGGAGGCGGCTACCGCCGACTTCGTCGCATCGTTCCGCGGATCGGTCAGCGAGGACACGACCGATGCACGCACGGTCGAACTCATCGGTGAGCTGTCCCTGGCCAGTGCCCGGTTCCGCACCCTCTGGGCCCGACACGACGTCCGGCGGCTCACTGGAGGCACCGCCCTGGTGAACCACCCCGTGGTCGGCCGACTTCGCCTCCACCGGGAGAAGCTGCCCGTCGACGGCCTCACCCTGGTCCTCTACTACCCCGACGCGGACAGCGGGGATGCCGAACAACTCCGACTGCTCGCCTCCCTGGCGACCGGAGGACAGCCGGTGGACGACCACGTGGCCACGCGACGCACCGCGGATCGAGCAGCGGACGATCGGTAGGAACACCAGCGACCCTGCACGCCGCCGGACCGTTCTCGCTTCGTAAGGGGATCATCCGATCCCGCGGGGACCCTCCGCTTAGCTTCGGACGATGCGGCTGATCGTCATCGCCAAAGAGTGCCTTCCCGGTCGCGTCAAGACCAGACTGACCCCGATGCTGAGCCCGCACGAGGCGGCATTGCTCGCGTCCGTCAGCCTCGAGCAGACGCTCCGGACCGTGCGCGCCGTCGAGGTCGACGAACGGGTGCTCCTGCTCGACGGCGATCCCGGAGGCCTCGACACGAGCGGTTTCCGGGTCGCGGCGCAGGCCGGCGGCCGGCTCGACGAACGGATCGCGGCCGCGTTCGACGACCGCTTCTCCCCGGTCCTGCTCATCGGGATGGACACGCCGCAGGTGACGCGCGGCATGCTGCAGGCCGTCGTCGACGACGACGTGTCGGACGCGTGGTTCGGACCTGCGACCGACGGCGGGTTCTGGGCGCTCGGCCTCCGGTCGGCCCGGGGCGATCTCGTCCGGGGCGTGCCGATGTCGCAGTCCGACACCGGCGACGCGCAGCTGCGACGGCTGCGTCGAGCCGGTCTGCAGACGCGACTGCTCCCCGTGCTCACCGACGTCGATCGGATCGAGGACGCGGTCAGCGTTGCCGCAGCCGCAGCCGGGACGCCGTTCGCCGCAGCGGTCGGCTCGCTCGGCGTCTCGACGAGGAGCCGCACCGCCGCGCTCGCAGGATCAGCGCGACGCTGAAGGGTGCGCGACGTCGCCTCGTCGCCTCCCGGCTCGACGTGCATCGACGACGATCGCGATTGCGACCCCGACCGCCGTGGCGATCGCGAGGACGGCCCACATCCCGACGAGGTGGGCTGCGTAGTCGAACGGCAGAACGGTCGGGTTGCGTGTGCCGATCATCTTCGCCCTGATCGCCGGTAGCAGCAGCAGGCTGCCGATTCCGCCGACGACGGCCGCGACCTGGACCACCGCCACCGCTGCGAGGGGCATCCGACTGCTCCCGAGCCGCAGCGTCCAGCCCGCGGCGAACAGGAGGGGCGACAGGATCGCGTCGTGGAGCACGACCGCGGCGGCGAGCCAGACCGCCAGCCCGACCAGCCCCACCGGCTTCACCGTGGTCAGGAGCAGCCAGGCACCGACGACCAGACCCATCGCACCGGTACCGATCAGAGCGCGTCGCGCGGCGTTCACCGCGCCACCAGCGCTGCGAGCCACTTCGTCTGCAGCACCCCCGGCCTCGCCGGTGCGATGAGCCGCGCTGGGAACCCGTGGTCGAGGTCGAGCACCGCCCCGTTCACCTCCAGGGCGATCAACGTCAGCGGATCGTCCACGAAGTTCGCTTCGAGCATCGTGCGGCCGTAGGCACCGACCTGCAGGCTCCGGACCTCGAAGTCGCGTCCGGACGCGCCCACGAGCGCGGCGAGATCCCGAAACCGGACGCCCCGCCACGTGGCCGACGTGGACCAGCCCTCGACGCAGGCGATCGGCAGCTCGACCGTCGTCAGCGGCATAGCACGCAGCTCCGCGAGCGTCAACGACCGCTTCCCTCCGGAGCCGGCGATCGCCA
>NZ_CAXTHO010000032.1:0-9148 GCF_964244015.1 uncultured Amnibacterium sp.
CAGAGCAACTGACTCTTAATCAGTGGGTTCCGGGTTCAAGTCCCGGGGGGTGTACAACAAAACGCTGATCAGGTTCTTCTTCTCGATCCCGACAAGGATCGGGGACCTGATGGGCTCGGCGAAAACTCGGCTGTTCACTCGCCACTTCAGGCGGGAAGCAGTTCCTCGCGGTTTCGCGGTCGACGCACCCTCGGTTGCGCTTGGCGCGGCTTGTGCACCTGTCCTCCATGGACGAAGAACTGCAACACACCAGCCTCGAGCCGGTGCTCACCCACCTCTCAGCTGGCCGCGCACCTCGGTGTGCCGGTCCAGACCATCCACGACCTCCGTCATGCAGGAGGTGAGCCCAGGGGCTTCCGCGTCGGCAAGGAGCTGCGCATCGCGTCTCTGAGGTGCAGGCGTGGCTCGAACGCCTCGAAGCCGACCAGGCAGAGCGCCGAGCACAGACCGGTCCCGCGGCTGAACGGTCCGCCGGGCGATGAGCGGCGGTCGCAGCCGGCTCGAGATCGGCGCATACGGCGAGATCAACGTCACCAGATCGGCGGCGGGCAGCTACCGAGCCGAGGCGCGACACCGGGACTGGGATGGGGGCATCCGGAAGGTGACCGCCAGCGGCACCAGTCGCAGCGCCGCACAGGCGGCCCTGCGGGTCAAGGTCGGCCGCCGGCCGGCGCACGCGGGGCTGTCCGACGGTCTGCACGCGGACAGCTCCTTCGCCAGCCTCGGTGAGGCGTGGTTGGCCGACGTGCGCATCCGACCTGACCTCTCCGACGGAACGCGGGATCGGTACGAGCGGTCTCTTGAGAGCCTCGTCCTGCCGACGTTCGGCGAGCTGCGTCTCCGCGAGATCAGCACGGGTCGGGTGGACCAGTTCCTCAAGCAGCAGGCGGCGCGCTCCTATGCGCGGGCGAAGCACGCCCGCGTGGTCCTGAATTTGATGTTCAACTTCGCGCTGCGCCTCGACGCGATCACCCGGAATCCGGTCGTGGGCTGCTCCCGCTTGCGAAAGCCGCCTGCGACGCCTCGTGCTCTCACGCCTACGCAGGTCGACGCCGTGCGCACCGCGATCCGTGATTGGCGGAGCACTGAGCCCGTCCATGGCCCGAGGCCGGACGGCCTCGTGCGCGATCTGATCGAGGTACTGCTCGGTTCCGGGCAGCGCATCGGCGAAGCGCTCGCGCTGCGGAAGTGCGACATCGACGACTCGGTCGTACCCATGCGCATCAGCGTCAGCGGCACGATCGTCGTCCTCAGGGGGCGCCCGGTCGCGCGGCAGGACCACCCGAAGACCGGCTCGTCGAGTCGGATGATCGCCGTACCGAGTTGGACGGCCGAGGTCCTCCGGCGGCGGCTCGACGCCCTCGTCGACGAGCCGGACGAGCACCTGCTGTTCGTCACCCGCTGCGGTACACCGCTCTCGCCGCACAACGCCCGCCGCACCTTGCGCCGCGTGCTCGCCGCCGCCGGGCTCGGCGACCTCGACATCACGCCGCACAGCTTCCGTCGGACCGGTGCCACTGCGATCGCCCGCGCGTCGAGTGCCGAGACCGCTGCGACGTTTCTCGGCCACAGTTCCGCCGAGATTACGAAGGCGCACTACATAGAGCCGCTCATCGCGGCGCCGGACACGGCGCCGGCGGAGTACCTCGAAGCGTTCGCGCCTCGCGCGAGGCCGTCAGCAGACCGCCTGACCGCGCGGAAGTAGCGACGTCCGCCCTTCAAATCACGGCTCACAGGCCTAAAGGAGATTTGTCCGACGAGCGCAGCAATCGAGTCGGCGGTGCGGACATTGAACACCGTCGGCCCGAGCTCGGTACCTATGTGCCTGATCGTCGTCACGTCGGCCATCTCGCGTCCGCAACGAACCGGCGCGGACGCGACAGGCCCGGCTTGTAGGAACTGCTGCGAGCGCATCCCGCGGTGGTGCCAACTTGGCACCACCGGAGTTTCCGCCCACCGACGGTGCCGCCGAGTCGGCGACACCATAGGCCCCGGCGCCAGGTCGCGTCTTCTGTCGGCGGGCGTCAGTCGCTCCCGCACGGCACCAGTCACGGCGACCATCGACCTCTCCCTTCCGGCTGTCTGCTCACGTTTCGTACCTATAGAGCGGTGCCCTTAGGACCGTGAATGCGACAAATTCACGACCGAGACGCAGGATTCCTGCGTGATTCACGCGGGTGACGCAGTGCTTGTGGCGTCGGGACGTGCTTTTCGTGCGGTTCCTCATATTGACCTGCATGCGATGCGCGCGGATCGCGTGTGTATTGCGGCGTGTATTCGCGCGTGAACGAGACGTGGATCGCGACTCGAACCGATGCGAAGCACGCGCGCAAGGTCGGGTTCAAGGGCGTCCTGCCGCAGCTTGACTCGTTACTGGACAGGGCTCTCTGGTGATCTCGCTCGAGCGGTTCGGGTGGTCGCCGCGATCGCGAGCAGTGTGATCAGCACTCTTCCGACGCCGGTGAACGCCCAGGCGGTCGGGGCGCTGGTTGTGAGGCCATGCTGAACAGACCCGTCGGCGTCGATCGTCGCGACTGCGCCGAAGACTACGACGCCAACGACCTGCCCCACCTGCCGGGCGGTCCTGGAAAGGGCGGAGGCGACGCCGACCCGCGATCGTGGGAGTCCTGCCACGACAACGGTCGTGATCGGTGCGTTGACCGTGCCGAACCCGATTCCGAAGCAGAGGTGCCAGGAGCAGCAGTGGTGGCGGACCGGTCGGGGTCGTGAGGAGCAGGAGGACGGACCCGGTGATGAAGCCCGCCCCGGCAGTTACGAGCGGGGTGCGGGGACCACGCTTTGCAGTGAGGCGTCCGGCGATTGGGGCCAGGACGATCGTGGCGACTGCGACCGGGAGCAGGCAAAGCGCGGTCTGGAGCGGCGAGAACCCGCGGATCACTTGATGCAAGCCGGTCGGGAAGGGGAACCCGGTCATCGTGGCGAGCCCGACGACCGAGACGCTGAGTTCGAGTGGCGGATGTTGACGCTGGGCGCACAGGTCGGGGTTCAACGCCAGCGCGGCCCTCGGGGCGCGCAGAGCAGCTGAGATGCGCTGAGCGGTCCCTGCTTGCCTCCGGGTCAGCGCCCCCAGGGAGGGGTCGCATGTGATCGCTGTCAGCGTCGACAGAGAGCTGATCAGTGCCACGCGTCTTGCAGAGTGAGGTCGGGCAGTCGTCAGCCCTGTTCCTTCAGCGTGAGGAGACGCGGATCAGTCGTCGACACCGACGAGGATCTGGCGCAGGCGCCGGACCGAGGACCTCGATGCGATGGGGGTGCTGGACACGTCGTCACGCTGGCGGCGGGCTCACTCCACGGATCAGTGCACCCCTTCACCAGGCGACGATCGGCCGGGCTCACCAAACGTCGTGTCACGCGGACTTCCCTCCCAGGGTCGGCATGCGCGGCGTGGGCTGTGCGCGGTGGGAATCGAGACGCTACGTCGCGGATGATCTGCAAGTAGGGCAGGTCCTTCGCCCGGGTCGCCGAGTCCAAGCGGTCGAACGGGACGATGTCCGGGTCGTCGGTCTCGACGCTGCTCCTCCAGACCGCCCAGGCGTCGTGGACGTCGGAACGGGTCACGTCCCGCCTTTCACGAGCGCGATCAGCGCGTAGAGCCGGAGGAGCTCGCGGTCGGCGCCGTGATCGGCGCCCGCCTGGAGTTCGATCTGCATCGCGATGTCATCGAGGTAGTTAACCGGTGTGATTCCTCGGGTCGCCGCGCGAGCTCCATCGTGAAGCCGAGGGCGCGAAGGAGGGTCGCGGTCGTGCGCACCGTCGACCGGTCCTTCTCGCGCTCCGACTCGGGCAGCTCGACCCACGGCCGCATGCTCGGGTTCCGGCGTACCGCCCGACCAATCCTCCAGCGGAAGCGGTGAGGGTCGAACTCACTCGGGTTGCCCCAAGCCGTTTTCGAGACGGCTGCCGTCGCCATCTATCGGCTGGCGCTTCCGAGGCGCGCCCCGGAGTCGGACCGGATTAGTGAGGCATGCAGCCGCACGGGTGGCCGTTCGCCCAGCGCATCGAGTGGTACCAGGCCGAGGACTCGAGCCTCGCTACCTGCCATAACCGGTTTGCAGCCCGGTCGTGCGTCCCTGCTCCCGCGGCTAGCTCAGGAACGTGGCTGCGAGCATGACGAACTGAGGAAGCGCAGCTCAACCGTCGTCGTCATGGCGGCGTCGCTACCAGGGGCTCCGAAGGACGGACAGTCTGGGCCGAGGTTGTCGCTCCATCCTTATGGTCTGACCATGGCGACGGCCGGATGCCGGGGAAACCCCGGCTTGCGCGCTGCGGAATCCCGTTCGTACAGTGCAGCGGCGCCACCGCACCACCGCGGAGCAGGCGTCGACCACAGGAGCTCGAGTGCCCAACTTCCGTTCCGCCCGCCATCTGCGTTGGGCCCTGCTCGGGCTCGGCGCCGCCCTGACCGTCGGCCTCGCGCTCAGCGCCTGCACGGGCACCGGATCGCCGGCCGATGCTGTGAAGTCCGTGCAGCAGCAGGCTGAACAGGCCAGCTGCAAGCCCGGCGATCTCGGCGTGGGCAAGAAGAAGACGGTCACCGACTCGACGAAGCAGAGGGTGCTGCTCACGGGCGGCCGGTGCTTCGACCGCATCAACACGCCAGCCGTCTTCCTCGGCCTTTCGGACGCGGACAACACGCAGGTGAACACCGTCTTCTGCTCGAAGCTCGACGTCGAGCCGAAGCTGAACAAAGCGCTGGGACATGGCATCTCCTCGTCGTCCACGCTCTCTCTTGTCCCGAAGCTCGACGAGGGGAGTGGCCCGCGCGGCCTCTGCACGTGGTCCGAGGACTACCTGGCGCTGCGGAACAAGCCCGGCGTGCCCTACTGGCGAGAGGTCGCGGTGTCCTACTCGCTGAACAGCGTGCGGTTGAGCGGTGAGTACCAGCAGCTGCAGGACACACTGACGCAGGACGGGTCGATGACCTTCACGAAGCTGTCCGGCATCGGCAAGGCTGCGCTCGAGTACACCGGCAGCACCAAGCCGGAGGCGCACGGCGTCATCGCTACCGACCTCAACGGGGCGACCGTGTGAGTGACGGCGAACAACGCGGACGTCACCGCCCAGCTGCCCGACATCGCCAAGCAGTCTCTCGCCCTCGCCGAGAAGGTCAAGGACGACCCGGCCGCGTCGCCGAAGCCCATCCCTACCCCCTCCGGCGCGACGAAGGACGAACCGGTCGCGTTGGGCACGATGCGCCAGATCGGCGACTACTCGGTGGTCGTGAACTCCTTCACGGCACGCGCCGACGGTTCGGAGCAGGCGGACTGGACGGTCACCTACACGGGCGAGACCCAGGGGGACACCGGATTCATCAACTTGTGGTTCATCGGCAGCGACGGGCCGCTCGGCGACCAGGGCTGCACGGGCGCGAAACCGGAAACGCAACCGCTCGAACCGAACGTCGCCGTCGCCCGGCAGTCGTGCGCGCCGATGAACGGCGGCACCTTTACGAACTCGGTTTTCGTGTTCACCCCGCACCAGCCGGAGAACTACTGGGCGCAGCAATGAGGCGCCTTGCCGCGGTCATCGCCGCCACTCTCCTGGTGCTGTCCGGCCTGACGGCGTGCACGGCGTCGAAGGGCGACACCGCGACCACGCAGGTCGGCAGCAGCGGCTTCGAGGCGAAGCTCGACGACGTGACCGTCGCGGGAGGCGCGAAGGTCGCCGCCGTGAGCACCCGGGTCGTACTGACGCGGGAGAAGACCGCGCTCGCGCCATTACTGCGCTCGAAATACGTTCAATCGGTCGGGTCGACGGTCAAGCTGACGCTCGGCACGAAGTTGCAGCCGAAGACGCCGATCACGCTCACGTTCACGATCGACAAGAGCAAGGTGCCCGCCGGCACCGCGTCCTTGGGCGTGCTCGCGCGCTCGGAGGGGTCGTCGAAGGTCACCGTGCTGGCCGGCAGGTACGACGCGAAGGCGGGCACGGTGACCGTGAACACGCCGCACCTGTCGATCTTCGATCCCGTCTTCATGGCCGTCGGCAGCTTCCTGAGCGACATCTCGACCACCGCGTCGCTGACGTTCAAAGCCGTGTACCCGGCGCCTGAGCAGTGCGACAGTAGGGCGACCCTCGACGGCGCCGTCTACAGCGCGACGCCGGCTGCCGGGCTCGTGCCGTGCCTGAGCGCCAAGAACGGCAAGGTCCAGGTCGCGTTGCACTCGACGAAGGGCGTGCCCGTCCACGTCACGCCGAGCCCGTCGGGGTTCACCGGGGTTGAGCAGGTCACCACCCAGCCGAGCGACGCCGCCGTCCGGGCCGTGCTTCGGGCCTTCCAGGGCACAAAGTCGTCGGAGATCCTCGGAGGCGAGACGTTGACATACTCGTTCGACAACGCGAAGCCGTTGACCTCCGTCTCGGCCACGAACGACTTCATCACATCGATGACCCTGTACGCGGCTGCGGTGTTCGAGTCGGTGCTCGAGGAGGCGTACCCGTCGAAGCAGTTGGAGAACGCGACCCGGCTCGTGGGTCTCGTGAGCTGCTTCCGGGACGCGATCGCGCCGGCGAAGTCGGAGTCGGATCCGGAGACCAGGGGACTTGTCGGTCAGGCGTTGATCTCCTGCGCCGGCCTCATCCCCGTCGCGGGAGCGGTCGTACAGCTGCTCGCCATGATCCCGAGCGTGATCATGAATGCGTTCGTGCTCATCGCGGACGAGCTGACCGGCAACAAGACGGGCGTCGTCAGGATCAACCAGGTCGTCAAGCCGATCACGAGCGTGAAGCTGGCCGACTACCTCGCGTACAGCGAGGGTCCCTACTACCAGTACCGGTTCGACTCGCCGAGCGGCAATCTGCAGTGCGTCATCAGTCAGGGCGAGGACTCGAGCCCATGGGGCTGCCTCGCGCGATCGTTCACATGGTCGGCGCCGACGAACCTGCCGGACACCTACGGCGAGACGTGCGCGCAGTTCGAGTCGGTCCGCCTCCCCGGAGCGATGATCGCGAGCTACCCGGGAGGCGGCTTCTACAACACCTGCGCGAACAACGACACCACCAGCCTCAACGCCGGCAAGGTGCTGCCACTCAACTCGAAGATCTCGGTGCGTGGCGTCACCTGCACCTCCGGCCGCGACTCTTCGGGCGCGGAGCAGATGACCTGCACCGGCCCGAGCGGGTCCGCGCTCACGATGTCGAAGGCAGCGATGACCTTCAAGCAACCCACCTCGGGCTGGACCCCCTGACGCCGATCAGCGCTTCATGGCCTGGATTAACTTCACGGAGTAGTTGACGTTTGGCGCGGGGGACAGTTCATCGGCCGGCAAAGGGCCGCGAATAGCTCCTGAACGGGATCCGCGCGGTCGTCGCGCGGACAATCGCCCAGGGCTCCGGCGATCGTGGCTCCCGATCCGACCGGCACCCACCTCCTGCAGCTCGGATCCTCGGCCGCTCGGGCTTGAACCGGCCGCTCGCTCGGGGCTCGGTCGGCGAGCACATCATTGCGATCAGGGCATCGCCGTCCCCATGGACGTGCCCGGGGTTTCCGGGATTGTGGGCATGACAAACCCGTCCCTACACTCACCGCTGGGCGGCTCCGCCTGATCGGTCTAGTCCGCCCACGCTCGAGGAGGCCTCCGTGTACGACCTCCAGACCTGGTTCAGCTGACCGGTGTCGGACGGAGCGAGCGCATTGCGATCCTCGCGGTGGATGACCGGCCTGCGCGTCGGTGGGATCGCCGCGCTGGTCGCACTCGCCTTCTCAGCGGCGGGGGTGGCCGGCGGCTGGATCCTCGCGACGAGGACGGAGGCCTCGGCCCACCCCGTCCCCGAGGCGACGGTTGTCCGGGTGCCCACCTACATCGGCCAGGACTCGGTGTCGATGCCGGAGGTCCGCGGGCTGAGCGTCGATGACGCCGAGCAGGTGCTCGCCGACGCAGGTATCCCCGCCACCGCGGTCCATGTGCAGCACCGGGTGGCCGCCGCCGATCCGGGCACGGTCGCCGACCAGCGGCCGACTTTCGGCACCGCTGCGCCGGCCTCGATCGTGCTCACCGTCTCGGACGGCGCCGTCGTGCCCGCCGTGATCGGCACGGACGCGGACGTCGCGACGACGCAGCTCGAGGCGCTCGGGACCCGGGTCCAACAGACCGAGGGTTACGACGCCACGCAGAAGGCGGGCGCCGTGCTTGCGGTCGAGCCGGCGGCGGGCAGGACGCTGCCGGCGGCGGTGACCCTCACGGTGAACGGGGCGCCCACCTCCCGCTACCTCGCGACCCTGCGCAGCGTCGACGGCGGCTGCTCCACGAACGACGAGCTCGTGGTCGGCGGTGACACCGTCACCTCCGGGCTCGAGTGCGGCGCCGGCTCGTCGACGGACCCGCGGTCGACGTCCTGGCTGCTTCGGAAGGCGGCCGACAGGATCACCGGATCGCTCGGTATCGGGGACGACGCGGACCAGAGCTCGTCTGTGCACGTCCGGGTGCTCGTCGACCGGCGGATCGCGTTCGACCGCACGGTGCAGTGGGGGAGCCCGGTGGCGCTCGACCTGGACACGCAAGACGCGCTACGGCTCACCGTCGAGGTCTGGACGACGGGATCCACGAGCGTCGAAGCGGCGCTCGCCGACGTGCGGCTCGTGGGCGGCGTCACCGCGATGAGTCAACTCCCGGCGCAGTGATCGGGATGCAGATGCTCCGCATCGAGGTCGTCGCGATGCTCGTCGCGATGGCGACGATCTCCGGGCCGCTCGGCGCGACCGCGTCCCCGGCGCGTCCCTTGACGCCTGCGCACGCCACCGCGACGGCGGCGACGCCCGAGGACGCGCCGGTGCTGGTCGTCCTCGACGTGTCTGGGTCGATGGACGACACGGACGGCGCGGGGCGTCTGAAGCTGCAGAGCGCGAAGAATGCGGTGGATCGGGCCTTGCGCGCGGGCGGCAGCAGCACGGACACGGGCGTCTGGACCTTCCCGGGTGCAGAGAGGTGCAGCGCGGGCTCGCAGCTGTCCGCGCCCGGAGCGGGGGGCGACACCGGCGAGGCGATCGCGAAGGTCGACGCGCTGCAGACGCAGTCGGGCGGCACTCCCATCGGCACCGCGTTGCAGGCGGCGACGGCGTCGCTGAAGAGCGAGGGCTACAGCGGCGCGACGATCCTGCTCGTCACCGACGGGATCAACAACTGCGATC